>CAZJIR010000193.1:0-5983 GCA_964546095.1 uncultured Pirellulales bacterium | reverse complement strand
CTTCAGCCTCGGGCTCGATTTTTTCTTCGGCCTCAACTTTTCCTTCTTCTTTTGTCTCGGTCTTTTCTTCAGCTTCGGTTTCGTCCTTAGCTTCCGTTTCGGCCTTGGCCTCGCCTTTTTCTTCGGTCTCGGCTTTTACTTCAGCTTCGCCTTCTTCTTTTGCCTCGGTCTTTTCTTCAGCCTCGGGCTCGATTTTTTCTTCGGCCTTAGCTTTAGGTTTTTCTTCAGCTTCGGCTTTCTCTTCAGCCTCTGCTTTGGCTTTCTCTTCGGCTTCGGCTTTGGCTTTTTCTTCGGCTTCGGCTTTGGCTTCAGCTTCGCCTTTAGCTTTTTCTTTTATTTGGGATGTTGCCATTTAATATTGTCCTGTAATGGTTGTTAAAAGAATATTTTTTTGAACTTCCTCTATAGGTTAACAATAGCTATACAATGTCCTTACTTTGGATGTATATTTTCGTTGATAACTTTATTCGCCATCGCCCGGTTCTTCGCTTGTATTATTGGAGGCACATTTGTTGCAATAGCTTTGCTAATAAGAGGGCGGAATTAATAATTTGGCGCCCTTCCTGACTTCATAGTCTCTATATATTTATGTTTTTCGATAGATTCTTTAGGGCACTTTAGCCAAAAGCGGGAATTTATTCAGCTTGGCTTTATCAATATCACGTTCGTAGTGATCACCAAACTTGTTTTGTGATTGTGTGATGTGACATATTTACTTGTTTTTTGGCTTTTTGTGGTGAAAAACTGCTTAAGTTTGGTTATTTAGTTTTCGATAATAATTGACGAAACATGTTTCTTGGGGTGTTAATTTGGGGGCAATGTTAAGAGAAATGGCTGAAAAGCCAAAAGTATCGCAAAATCAAAGTTCCACGTTTGTGTACAAAAACAAGCCGGATTCATGCGTGTACCCTTGGTGCTCAGAACAGGGCAATTGTGTTACTACCGGCTTAAACAAGGTGTGTACGGACCAGGTTTTAGAAAAAACTATTGTTAGTAATACCGGAATTAAAGCAGAGACGGTTTGCGAACCACCTTCATTAACTAAGCGTGAAATACAAGTTCTAAAGTCGATTCTCACCGGAAAGACTAATAAGCAAATAGCTCGGACTCTTTCCCGAAGTTGCCGAACTATTGAATACCATCGTAACAAGCTTATGCATAAACTCAACGCGCGCAATGCGGCCGAGTTAGTCAAGCGGGCTATTGCGATGGGAATTGCCTAAACCTGTTCGATTAATCCCCGGATAAGACGACTCCGACCGACGAGTCCTTTTAGTGAGGGACAACATCCCATATCATCTCGCACTTTTTTGTCCTCAAATTTGCCATATATACAAATCAGGTAGTATCCGAAATTAACTCAAAACGAAAATTTGACGGACAATTTCACAATGCATTTTACGCATTAGACTATATCGGATGGGGTCAAATTTTTTTTTCGGGGGGCGAACAAACTAAATCTGCTTGTGAATATATGCCGGAAAGGCTCTCTAAACGAAAAGCATAAGACTAAAAAAAACAAAAAACCTCTGTGTCCTGGTTGTGGATGATTCCACTCCTGTTCGCGAGCTGTTGTTATTTTAAAAAAGGGCTTATACCTAACCATTCGGTATAAGCCCCAAATTAATACATACCTGTTATATTAATTTCAATCCTGATTCGAAACCAACATTCCGACTTATAGTACCGGCTCTGGCTCCGGTGGTGGAGGATATAGACGAATATCATCGAAGTACACTAAACCTGAACCACCAGCCTGTGGATTGCTTCTGTTACCAAAACCAAGACCAATCGTACTGATGTTGGTAAGGTTCATGCCCTGGTCGGCAAACTCCTGAAGGTCGATATTCCATTCGACCCATCCGGGTATCATCGCCGCGTTAGAATTATTGTTATAAACAGCAACGCTGCCGTTTATAACCACATACATCAGCTCTGCAGAATTAGTAAAATCGCCTCTGAACCACAGTGTCAATGTACCAATACCGTTCTCTGTCCAGTTCCGTGGGTATTCCAGTGTCATGGTCGCCTCGGAGTTCATAACGGTGGTATTGTCGTAAAAGTAAGGCATCGACTGAGTGCCGCCATGAATAGTTGTTGTCTCGACGAAATGCTCTCCGGCTGGAAAGTCAGGTTCGGCATAACCTATCGTAGAACCATTTGTCGTGGTGCTATACCCATCTATCCATGTGTCAAATATCCTGTCAGGCTCAAAGTCATTATAGTCTTCAAAATCCTCTAAAACTAAATAATCTTTTATCGTAAAGTCCCAGAGTTCCCCTTGCCAGATATTGGGAGTCTCGGTGTTATTTACTTCGTCGACACGCCAGTAGTAAGTCTTGCCTAAATCCAGTGACAAGGGACGATAACTATTGTCGGTCACAGTAACAACATCAGCCGTACCGTCTATCACTGCTTGCTCATCGTCGCTTAAGTAGATATTATGCTCAGCTGCATCTCTTCCCGCACTCCAGTTGAGTGTTGGTTCCAGGCTGACATTTGTTGCCCCTGAATCAGGGACCGGCATTTTTGCATAGACAGGTATATGGAGGAAACGAACCTCGCTTAGACCATATTGAGTCAGGATGCCTCCCCAGTTGCTGTTTGCCGTAAGCCTGACATACTTCGCCGCTGTGCCGTTAAATTCTATAGTTGTATTATGTGCGTAATCAGGCGTGCCGGGTGCCTGAGCAAACTCGTGAGTAGTCCACAATGTCATATAGTCTGTACCGTCCAGAGAATATTCGATTGTAACATCTTTAAATCCTAAGCCGATAATTGGCTCCAAACTTTCGTTGGAGTTCCACACCAGCACCTGGTGGAGTTTGTAAATTTTATCGAATTCAAATTCTATCCAGGTAGGTTGTTCTCCTGATGGGCTGCTCAGCCATATATTATTGTCACCGATGTTACCGTGTAGCAAGCCGCTTTCATCAAGTCCCGAGCCGTTTATTGCATTTTCAGGTCCCTTAGTTACTTCACTGCTGGAAGCGGTGGCAGTTATATTCTCGATGGGATAAGCTAAAGGTTCGACCGTAAAGCTCCAGACTTCACCTGTATGTATCGTGATGCCATCAGCCTCAATCTCATCGACCCGCCAGTAATACATCTGGTCTAATTCGAGCCGGCCGGGTTCATAAGTATTGGCATCCTGGCCTTGACTGAGAAGCACATCTAGGGGATTGTTTCTGTCGGCATCGTTTACATCGTCGAAAACTTTTCCTAAGTACACATCATGCGTCTGGGCAGTTTCTCCCGGGGTCCAGCCAAGGGCTACATCCCTTGGTACATCTGCGGTCTCATCTTCAGGTATGGGATTCGATGCCAGTTTAGGTGAGATGAGACCCTCCATGATAGTCTGAATTTCCTCCTGCGTCAGCGGCCGTTTGTACAAGAAGAATTCATCCATAAGCCCTGTGAAAGGTCTTGCGTTATCAATATTGTATCCAACGCGAGCACCCAGGTCATAATCTCCGGCTATATCCAAAGAGGCTGCAACGTTTGCCTGCCCAACCAATTCCCCGTTGTTATACAAATATGCTTTACTGGTTGCTTTGTCGTATGTGCCTGCAAAATGTACCCATTCATCCCACGGTACAGAACCTGCGCGTATATCGAAGAGTGTAGTCATGCCCCGGGCGCGGAGCAGCCACCTAAATACGCCGTTACTACGGGCCTCAGGATGAACAAGCCAGGTCGCGTCAGATGCTCTGGCGTTGAATATAGCGTGATCTCCGCCTGTATTCTCACATTTTATCCAGGCGGCGAGCGTCATGCCGGATGTTGGAATATCTTCGGCAGGGAAACTGGGGCCATCAAGATCGAGGTAACTGCCGCTTGCGAATTTGGCAGCTCCATTGACCTTGCCCTCGGGCCCTGCTGTGACGTCGCCGACTACAACGCCGTCGTGGCCTTTGCCGGATTGGTCCGCGATAATATCGCCAACATCGTCAAAGGAATAGTATATGATCAGAGACGGGTCCTTAGCAGTGAAGGCGTTATTGGCCAGAGACAGCACCAAAACAAAAGAAGTTAAACAAACCAATTTTTTACACATAATAATCCTCTTTAAAAAGGTTAAAATAATCATACTTTGGCCACACGCCAAAGCGACCAATAATGATGTTTACTTTCCCTACACTCTTTCTATTCTGCGCAGGGCAATTTTTTACAATTTGATATTACCTCCTTTTTGCAAAAGCTAATATGAACTATTAATTGAAATGTAAAAATCTTGACCGCTAAGCACAAAATTCTCACTTAAAACTCTGTGTCTCGAATAATACGCAATAGCTCCTCCTCTATCGGAAGACTGTAAGAATTTTGCCTGCGGGATGACCTCGAATTCACAGATGCCCGACTGAGCAGGCACAAGCTCCACTAATGTTATCTATACCAAATCAAGTACTTTTCTGTCAAGAATTATCTGCTTTTTCACGGATTGGCTCAAAAGACCAAAAGGACTGGACTTTTCGGGATTTTAAGGTAGACAGACGAAACGGCCTGTGAATCATAATAATCGCCGCCCTTATTGTATTGTGGGCAAGAGTTGTAGAAACATAAAGGTACATTTCCACGTCTTCACATAACTTAGGCACAAAAAAATCCTTGACGTGAAAGCATATAATTTGGTATAAAAATAGTGAAGCAGGCTTTTACCCGTATAAGCGGGTATCCATTAACTTTAATGCTTGTAAGATGAGGAATGTGTGTGGTTTTGGGGCTTTTAAAGGAAGGAGGTAGTGCCAGTTCGTAAAAGCATACCCTGTGAAAACAAAATATGTAGTGAGTGCAAAAATTATTATCGGTCGTTTTATTTGGAGTTATTTGAATCAGGTATTAAAAGCTGCGAATTCGAATATCTCTATAGAAAAGACCACGTGTTATTTCCGCCTTAGGCACGCCCGAGGCGGAAATTAAATCTAAAATGTCTTCTACAGAGCAAATCCAAAAACCAAAAAATTATTGATTCTTATCGAAGACTTAGTGTTTTGGTGTGTGGTCAAAACATATTGATTATTGTTAAACGTTCTTAAAGGAGGATTTTTTATGTGTAGAAAATTGATTTATTTGATTTCGTTTGTTTTAGTCCTGAGCCTTTGCTTAATGTCATCGGCTCAGGCACAGAACATCGTCTGGTGTTCGGAAGACCTCGACGTGGATGAGGATAGTCTTGTAGATGACTGGGAGTGGATAGAACTTCTTGAGTCTGTGGGGTACACCGTTTATTCCGAACCTGGAGTCTGGGCGGACCTCGATGCTGAACACATAGATATTCTTAATAATGCCGACCTTGTAATTTTTAGCCGCTGTAGTAACAGTGGCGGTTATAATCAGGAAGGTGAGACGGAGCAGTGGAATTCAATTGCAGCACCTATGATACTAATGAATGCTTACGTTACCAGGAATACCCGCTGGTTTTGGATAGATTCCGCCGAAATGGTAGAGAGGGCCGCTTCTCCCATATTGGAAGCTTTGGATGCCGCACATCCTATATTTGTTGGTATTGAGCTCGACGAAAACAATCAGGTGCAGGTCTTCGACCCGAACGTAGATACGGGCGAAATTACATTCATTGGCACCGCCGAAGTCGGAAATGGTTCACTGATAGCAAAAGCGGTAGATGAAGATTGGGCTTTTATTGTCGAATGGGAGCCGGATATAGAGTTCTATGAAGGAGCGGGTCAGGCCCCTGCGGCTCGACGAATGCTCTTTACTGCCGGCATACATCCGGAGACAGGGGGTTTTGGTGGACGATATAGTCAAACCGAGGAAGGCAGACAAATGTTCCTCAACGCAGTTAGTTATATGCTCGATGCCCCGCCGAGGATAAAAGCCTATGTCCCGAGGCCGACATCAGGCAATATAGAGGCACCTCAGGATGTGATTCTAAGCTGGAATGCAGGAGTCTATGCCGAGGCCCATAATGTATACTTTGGATCAGTTTTCGAAGATGTTAACGAAGCCAGCGTAAGTGATCCGA
>CAZJIR010000192.1:0-6029 GCA_964546095.1 uncultured Pirellulales bacterium | reverse complement strand
GAGTTGGGCAAGTTGATTAAGGAAGCTCGGGAAGACCAAAATGCCGTCAAGCGTGCCCAAAATCGGGCCGGGAGGTATCTGAAATTACGCGGCACCAAGCTGGAAACCGAGCGTCAGTTCGTGGACAACTGCTTCCTGTTAGAGCAAGTTTTCCGTGGGATAATGAAAAAGGCAGATTGTCAGGCTATCACGATTAACGGATGCATGGGGACAATAATTCCAATTGCAGAAACGACGGCTTGTCTTACCCTGAGCTTATTGAACGACGCGGAATACCTGGCTTTTTGCGAGTCGGACTTTGTGGTGATACCTTCGGGTGTTTTACTGGCGAACATTTCAGGCAGGCCTGTATTTATGAACGACCCGACCTACCCGCACGATGGGATAATTACTAATGCTCACTGCACAGCCCCCCGGAAGATGGACGGAAAAACACTCGAGCCGGCACGGATTATGACTCACTTCGAGTCGGACTACGGCGCAGCACCAAAGGTTGAAATGCACAAAGGCCAGATTGTGACCAATATTGTGCCTGATTTTGCGGCCAAGCGATGGGTTGGTGTGATTGGCGAGATTATCGATGCCCCGTTTATGGATGTCTGCCGGTCGCAAATAGATATTCGTTTTTCCTGCGACAGTAAGACACTGGCTGAGCGGATGCCGGGATTCCACTGGATGACCTGCTACGGTGATTATATGCGCGAGCTTGGATATTCCCTTAAGAAGGTCGATATAGAATGGGAGAATTTGACGCCGGCCAATGTCTGAGGTGAGATGTAATGAGAAAGAAGGGTTTGAAATTAAGCTCCATTTTCTGCTGGATTGTGCTTTCGTTATTTTTAGCCGGGTGCGCTGAAGCAGTTACCCTATATGTTTCCACTGACGGTAATGATCGATGGTCCGGGCGGCTTGTGAAGCCGAATAGAGAGCGTACCGATGGGCCTTTGGCCTCATTGGAAGGCGCCCGGTACATGATTCGGCGTTTGAAATCACAAGAGATGATTACAACGCCCATTCGGGTTGTGATATCGGAAGGGACTTATACTTTAACACAACCTATCGAATTAAATCCTAAGGACAGTGGAACAGAAGAATATCCAATCAGCTACGAAGCGGCTGCCGGCGCGAAGCCGGTTTTCAGCGGTGGACGGGTGATTAAAGGTTTCAAATGTGGCGAAAACGGTATCTGGCAAACTCATATACCGGAAGTTGCGGCCGGTAAGTGGTATTTCGAGCAGTTGTTTGTGAATGGACATCGAGCCATGCGTGCTCGGACGCCGAATAAGTTTTATCACTATATGGGTGACACTTCCGAAGTTCAGGTTGAAGGCAGTCGGGACAAATATAGACGAACCACATCCGTAGGCGGCAATGTTCTTGAGCCTTTGCGAAATCTTAACAGCCGGGAGCTGCATGATGTCACGCTGGTGGCATATCATAAATGGTGTATAAGCCGACGGTTTGTAAAAGAAATCGACACGGCAGCCAATACAATAATTACAGTAGGAGAAAAACTTAAAAGTTATTCAGGCTGGCCAAAGAATACACGTTTTCATTTAGAGAATTTCAAGGCCGCTTTGGACGCACCCGGTGAATGGTTCCTCGCTCGTGACGGCACTTTGTACTATAAGCCCCTGCCTGATGAAGATATGACTAAGGCCCATGTTGTGACATCGGTGATTGAGAAATTTGTAATCTTCGAAGGAAAACCTGAAGCAAAACAATTTGTCGAACACATCAAATTGAAAGGTCTGGCTTTTCAACATAACCAGTCACTGTTGCCGGCCAGCGGATATGCGCCATACCAGGCAGCGTATGCTACAGAAGCATCCATAATGGCCGATGGGGCGCGCAATTTAGTATTTGAAGATTGTGAAGTGAGTCACGTTGCAATATACGGCGTGTGGTTTAGGCGTGGCTGCCGGGACTGCAGGCTTGAGCATTGTTATCTCTACGATTTAGGCGCCGGGGGCGTAAGAATAGGCGAGGGAAGAATAGCAGCCAAGGAGCACGAACGTACAAGTCATATTACGGTTGATAATAATATTATCCGCTCAGGAGGACGAATATACACATCCGCAGTAGGTGTGTGGATTGGGCAAAGTGGGGATAATACCATTACACATAATGACATCGGGGACTTTTTTTATACCGGTCTTTCGGTTGGCTGGCGATGGGGGTATGCCCAGAGCTTAGCCAAACGCAATAACATCAGTTTTAACCATGTGCATCATATCGGCTGGGGCGTGCTGAGTGATATGGGAGGTATCTATACGCTCGGGCCTTCGGAGGGAACTGTCATTAGCAATAATGTTTTTCACGATATCCATTCGTACTCATACGGCGGATGGGGGCTTTATACCGATGAGGGCAGCACAGGTATCGTTATGGAAAATAATCTGGTCTATAACACCAAGACCGGCGGTTTTCATCAGCATTACGGTAAAGAAAATATCATTCGCAACAATATCTTAGCTTTCAGCAAACTTCACCAAATACAGGCCACCAGGGTGGAGGAGCATTTGTCTTTTACCTTCGAGAATAATATCGTTTATTGGGATACAGGCCCGCTGCTGTCCGGACGCTGGAAGGAGATTAAAGTTAAAATGCAAAACAATTGTTACTGGGACGCCTCCGGCAAAGAAGTCAGGCCGGCCGGTATGACATTCGAAGACTGGCAGAAGACAGGGCACGATGATAACTCTATTATTGCAAACCCAATGTTCGTCGATGCAAAGAATTTTGATTTTCGTTTGAAGCCGAACTGCCCTGCTTTAAAGATTGGATTTAAACCATTCGACTACAGTAAGGCGGGGGTGTATGGAAACAGCAAATGGGTCAAATTAGCAAGAGATGTCACGTTCCCAGAAGTTGAATATCCACCTGAGCAGAAAAACTAATATCGATGTCGATTCCAACGTTAATTACATTTATTGCTTACTTTGTATTTCTATTAGGTATCGGCTTTTACTTTTATCGAAAGTCAGCCAATATCGAAGATTATCTGTTAGGCGGCCGGGGTATGGGCTCGTGGGTGACGGCACTATCGGCGCAGGCGAGTGATATGAGCGGCTGGCTGCTGATGGGATTGCCCGGGGCAATCTATTTAGGAGGAATGGGAAAAAGCTGGATTGCAACGGGACTCTTTATCGGGACAGTTTTGAACTGGAAGCTGGTAGCGGCACGTCTGAGGGTTTATACGCAAAAGACCAACGCGATAACGTTGCCCTGCTTTTTCGAGGCGCGTTTCAGGGATCCAACCGGTCTGTTAAGAGTAGTGTCGGCGATAATAATACTTATATTTTTTGCGATATACGCTTCATCAGGACTTAAAGCAACAGGACTGCTGTTCGAATCTACTTTTAATGTCAAGTATCACCTTGCAGTCGTTATAGGGGGAATGGTCATTATCGCTTATACGTTCTTAGGAGGATTTTTGGCGGTTTGCTGGACGGACCTGCTGCAGGGAGCGTTAATGGTTTTTGCGATAGTGATAGTTCCGATGCTGACATACAATACCGTCGGAGGAGTTGAAGCAATTAGAGAAGCAATGGAGGCAAAAAATATATCTACAAGCCTGATGCCTCAAGGAGAGAAATTATCGGTTTGCATTTTAATGATTATCTCCAGTATGGCGTGGGGGCTGGGATACTTCGGACAGCCGCATATATTGGTGCGATTTATGAGTATTAAATCAGTACAGAAACTCAGACAATCGATGCTTATTGCGATTGTATGGGTGTTGCTGTCATTAAGCGGAGCGGTAATCATCGGCTTCATCGGGATGGCAATGTTCGAGAACCTGAGCGGCGGAGAAGAAGAAAAGGTCTTTATTTATATGATACGTGACCTTTTCAATCCATGGTTCGGAGGGATACTGCTGGCGGCGATTTTCTCGGCTATTATGTCAACAATAGATTCACAACTATTAGTTTCATCTTCGGCATTATCGGAGGATTTTTACTGCAAGGCGATAAGAAAAGAGGCCTCAGAAAAAGAGATTGTATGGGTTGGAAGAGGGTGCGTTATTGTAATTTCAATAGTAGCGTTAATCATGGCACTGGACCGAGATAACACAATTTTGGGGATAGTCTCGTATGCGTGGGGCGGTTTCGGAGCAGCTTTCGGGCCTTTGGTGCTATTTTCCCTGTACAGCAGAAAAACAAGCTGGCAGTCGGCCCTGGCAGGAATGGTGGTTGGTACTGTGGTGCTTGTGTTGTGGAAGCAAATTGGCTTAGGCGAAACCATGTATGAAATAGTCCCCGGATTTATTGCAAACTGCATTACGATTTATACGGTGAACTTTATCGCTGGACAAAAAGATGAAGAGGTTCTTAAAGAATATGAAGAGGTTGTCAGTACGTTCAGGACAAAGAAGGTTTGATTATAAAGACCGGAAAAAAATATTGCAATAAGCTGAGAGTGTGATTATCATATTGGGCTTAGGGCCCGTAGCTCAGCGGTTAGAGCAGTGGACTCATAATCCATTGGTCCGAGGTTCGAATCCTCGCGGGCCCAGTCAAAACTGGGGTTTCGATGTCACTATCACTGTTGACGTGTCTATTGTTGTCTACTGTAGTTTTTTGTTTTCTACGTGTATTGGCCAAGTTTTTGGCAAAGTAATTTTTGCCCTCTATGCTTTTTCCGTCTGTGCCTGTTGCTATAGCCTGTTGGCTTTCTTTACTCGGCAAATCTAAATCAGGTAACTGAGCAATGGCATCGGTTGTTTGCCCCGCGAAAATATGGGTGTATCTTGACATCGTTAGATTTATGTCGCTATGCCTCATAATCGCCTGAGCAACTTTCGGGTGAACACCACTTGCAGCTAACAAACTGCCGGTCGTATGTCTCAAACTATGAAAATCAGCATAACGTCCAGCATCATCAATATACGGGATTCCTGCAACCTCAAGGTCTGCTTTGAACATATCAGCCGTTCTATCTGTCAATTTACTATATGTCCCCCCGAAGGCTTTTACGCCGGGCATCTTATCCTTGAAAAATTCTTTTAATAGTGTTGCTGTTTCCGGCCTTAACGGTTGGACATCTTCTCGCCTATGTTTGCTATATGCAGCTTTGACTGTTACATTCAATCTCTCAAAATCAAACGAATCCACTTTTAGGCTTCTTATCTCATTTGCTCGTAGGCCGGTTTCGGCAGCAAAACGATAAAGCAGGTAACGCTCATGCCCGGTCATGCCGTAACGATTTGGGCCTGTTATTGTCGCTTCCAATAACTTCCTTATTTGCTCCGGTTCAAGCGCCTGCCTGTCGTGCCTCCGATCTGTTCTTACATTCAAACCCTTCAAGTGCCTAAGAGGTGATTCAGTGGCTCGCCTATCTTGTACCATCCACGAACAAAACTGCTTCATGGTTTGCAGATAGGAATTGAATGTTTGAGCACTGATGTTTTCAGAGGCTCGCAAATCCGCTAAAAAACGCTGAGTCTTACTGGCCGAAATATCCGACCATGTAGAGAAATTACAACCTTCGATAATCTTCGTTATTCGTGTTACCATAGTTTCAACATAATGGTTGGTATTGTCTTTGGCCAATAGAGAATGCTTAAAATCCTCAAGGTGTTTTTTTAATTGCATTCCCGCTACTGCCCGCTGCGGGTCCAACAAACCGATTTTAACTAACTTTTTGCGTAGTCCAATTGGCACACTTTCAAGCCAGTGAGTTAGTTGTGCATCAGGTTTTTCGCCAGCTACTTTGGAACTTATCAATCGCTCTATCTGCCGTCCAAGAGCTTCGGTTGCTCGTTTATCTTCCAACCCCGGCCAACGATGTCTAATCTCATTGTTGTCTGTAAAATCTAAATACCATTTCCTTGCTTGCCTCTTTTTGCCATCTTTGTCTTTGTAATGTATTCTGAAAATTCTCATAACGTCACCTACCTTTCGATTCTGTTAAAATGCAGGGGCCAGCCTAAAACGGCTTTTGTGAATGTCGCGCCACGCCACACTCTACTCATGGCTGGCCCCATACCTTCCTATTGACCGTTGACTCTTTTTTCGCGCCCTTTC
>CAZJIR010000191.1:0-6048 GCA_964546095.1 uncultured Pirellulales bacterium | reverse complement strand
CAAGGCTTATACTATATCTTCCAGCTTCAAGATCTGCAGAAATTTCATCAAGTCGCTGCTGGTCTTTAGCTGCTTTGAGTTCATCATATACTTTAAGAAATGCTTTAACTTTAGCATCTATAGCATCTATAGCTTCTCTAGCTGCTTTAAGTTTGGCGGTTTTAGCGGCTTTAGCTGCTTCAATTTTAGCGTCTTTAGCTGCCCGTGTGTCTGGTGTACTTCCAAAAGCCCAAGCATTGCTCATATACGGTTTTTCGGCTTTTTGATTTTTTATATTTTCAATTGTTTGCCATACAGTTTTATCGCTACGCAACACCGAGTCGGAGGGCTTTATGCTGAATGATCTTAAATAAATGTGCGGACAAATGATAAAATTGTCTGGGCACGCATTGTTACGGTGTTCGCACTCTAATAAGCAATAATAGAACCGCGGATCACTACGATACACAATACCATCGACTTTCACCGTTCCATCGAGTGGGTAATAGGTTATTTTTGGTCTTGGTTTTGACATTTCACCCCTAAATATGTTTAAATTTAGAATTTATGAAAACTCGCTTTCTGTGCATACATTGTACGTTCTAAATGGTGAAATATTGCAGGAATACTTGACGTTTTGTTAAAAATATCAAGGTTTCTTTTTATTATCTCAAAACATTCCTGCATGACCAGTATAACCCACACAAACCTTCGTTTTTTGTGGCTAAACAGCCCGCAACCGGGTAGACCTCTGCCCTACGCCACTCTTCACGGCACGTGCCACGCCGGGAGGATTCGCTCATTGCTTACTGTTGGGACAAGTTTTTGACGACCGTTGAGGAAATCTGGGTGATACGGCTGCCGATGACGAAAAGGGCTGGAAAGAAGTGCAATCATAGCAACAGGCTGCCAGCCCGGATCAGGCAAAAAGCCAAAAAAGTAGGCCTTCTATTGCTATCGGTGTGAATCCAATCTAAGTTTATCTTGGATTGGATCATCTTATTGTTTGTGGCACTGCAAGAAAGCACCATCAGTAAGAGGCACTCAATGTTAGGGCCGCTGTATTGTCAAGGTGTTTTTATGACAAGATTAACGAAACATGAGTCAGAAACCAAAGTATGAGTGTTCTTGTATATTATAGGACGTAACCTGTTTTTGTCCAGAAATAGCACTGGCTGTTTGTTGTAGTCGCATATTATGTAAGCGTTGTTTATAAGAAAGCCTATTTGTTTTGTAGAAATTTTCGGGGTCTGCATGAGCGAAAATGGATAAGTCTTGTACATGTAAAGAGTTACAGAAATTCTCGCCTCTTGTAAAACGAAAACTCCGAAATTCATTAAGGCTTTTTTTATCTCTAGACCCCCATATGATGCCCCCGCTATTAAGACCTAGAGATAACTTCTGTGATACCAAGGAGTTCTCTCTTTTTTCTATCCCCTCGATTTCACCCGGTATGAATCTATAGCCTTTGAACCAAACAAATTGTGCATTGAGCGTATATTAGTTGGGCCGTAGTTATCCTCACTAAAATATGGTTGAAATAAATCTTGACTGCCTTATTATAAATGCTTGCGAATAAAAAAGGACAGAATTTTCCGAATTCATAGCTGGAACATGGTCAAGTAGGTGAAGGAGAAATAGTGGTCATTAAAAAATCCAAACAAGTTCAATTTTATCTGGTTCTGATTTTCATTTTTCTGTTTTCAATATGCTCAAAGCTGCATGCGGCACAAGATCGAACAACTCTTGCGAAAACCCATATCCCCAGATTCGAAAAGATACTCAAAGAGAACATCATTTCTTTCTGGTATACCAAAAGTTTAGACCGCAAAAATGGCGGGTACACTATCAACTTTGGTCCTGAAAGTGAGCCTAAAGGTGGAGGGACTAAGATGATTGTTACTCAGGCCCGTACGATGTGGCTGTTCTCTCGATTGGTTAGGGCCGGTTATGGAAGCGAAGAGTGTTTGGAGGCTGCCGACATTGGTTATCGCTTCTTGAAAGAAAAAATGTGGGATAGTAAGAATGGTGGTTTCTATTGGGAAGTTGATGCCACAGGTAATGAAAAGCTTCAACCACGAAAGCACCTTTATGGCCAGGCCTTCGCACTATATGCTGTCTCTGAGTATTATCTGGTCTGTCAAAGGCAAGATGTTTTAGATTTCGCTGTCCAAGTCTTTAATCTGCTGGAAGCTAAGTCTCACGACAAAACTTACGGAGGCTACATTGAATTCTTTAATGAAGACTGGATGCCGGTGCCTGCTTCGGAACGCACTTATATGGGTGGGGAAGCCGGCTTTAAGTTGATGAATACACATCTTCATCTGATGGAAGCCATGACCACCTTTTATCGTGCAAGTAAACTTCCCTTGGCGCGCGAACGTCTATTGGAGTTAATCAATATTGAAAGCAACGCGGTCGTGCGAAAAAACCTCGGAGCCTGTACAGATAAGTATGAGCGTAACTGGACGCCGAGGTTGGAAGGGTACTATGCAAGAGTTTCTTATGGTCACGACATTGAGAATGTCTGGTTGCTTATAGATGCCTGTAATGCCGTGGGAATTTCGAACTATCCGTTTCTTGATTTGTATCGAGACTTGTTCGACTACTCGTTAAAGTACGGGTATGATGAAGCTAATGGCGGATTCTATGACAGCGGTCCTTTTAATAAGCCTGCCGATAGACGCAGTAAAATCTGGTGGGTTCAGGCCGAAGCGATTGTCAGTGCTTTGTATATGCATCGCTTGACACAAGATTTAAAGTACCTCTCCGTCTTCGAAAAGACCGGCAACTTTATAGAAAAGAATATGGTGGATTGGGAAAATGGTGAATGGCACTCGAGCATCACGCCTGAAGGAAGGCCACGAGGCGATAAAGCCAACCTCTGGAAAGCGGGTTATCATAATGGCCGAGCAATGATTGAATGTTTAGAGATATTAAAACAGTGGAAGAATTAACTACTCTTTAATTGCGGGTATGCCTGACAGTCGTTCCTGGTAACGTCTCGTAGAAGTAATGGTAAAAGTAGTTCGACTCGTTACAGTTGGTAGGCACAGTCTTGGTAAAATCTGAGATATTCTGGTTATATTTGTTTTTCTCGTCGAAGGCAGAGTAATGAGCTCATACAGGAAGTAAATGTATTGCCTTTAGACCAAAATATAGATTTACTGACAACTTTTAGTTGTATTTAGACAAATCCACAGAATAACCTCCAGGGTAATTGCTATTTTTGGCCAAATTTGGTATGTTAGTGTGAAGAATGGTTTAGCTACGAACCTAAATTAATCTTAAATCGTAGATTTGGTGGGTAATAGATATTTTTGTAGGCGTTTATATTTTTTGCTTAGACAAAGACCTGAGCCCGGAGGAAACATTTTTTGGTAGTATGGACCCACTGGCGGCAGAAATGGAGGTGGGGGAAAGATTGTGGCTGTTATACTAAATTTTCCTGAATCAGAATCAAGATTTGTTATGTCCCAAACTAAACAACCTGAATTAGAGATAAAGGGACTCATATTCGACATCAAGAAGTACGCCATTCACGATGGTCCTGGTATCCGAACAACAGTATTTTTCAAGGGTTGTCCATTGCAGTGTAGGTGGTGCCAAAATCCGGAAAGTTGGCAGGCTTACGCCGAACATAGTCTGCGCGAGGGCCGATGTATCGGATGCGGTCAATGCGTAAAGGTATGCTTACAGCAAGCCATTTCGCTTGTTGGAGACCGACCCGTAACAGACATGGACAAGTGCAACCTTTGTGGTCGATGTGTGGATGCCTGTATGGCCGGTGCGAGGGAAATCATTGGGCGGGATATGACTGTTTATCAGGTCATGGCTGAAGTTGAACAAGATGTTATTTTCTATGACCAGTCTGGCGGTGGTGTTACATTCTCAGGAGGCGAACCTCTCATGCAACCTGATTTTCTTCTTGCACTTCTTAATCAGTGCCGGGCGCAACAGATACACACGGCGATAGATACGAGTTGTTACGCAGAGCCGAAGATTGTAGAAATGGTCAGCGAAAGAACTGAGCTGTTTCTTTGCGACCTAAAACACATGGACAATGAAATGCACGAGCGTTTTACCGGTGTGGGAAATACTTTGATATTGGATAATATCAGAAGTCTTTCAAGGTCGGGTAAAAAAATCATTATCAGGATTCCGGTTATCCCTGGCTTTAACGATGACCAGGAAAATATTGAAGCGACAGGTAAATTCGTATCGTCGCTTCAAGGTGTCGGCAGGATAGACATATTACCTTTCAATCGTGGAGGAATAGAGAAATCGACCCGATTTGCAGGTGAGAATGAACTTATGCAAGTTGAAGCTCCCAAGGATGAGGAAATGGACTCGATTGCAAAGAATCTTGGCAAATACGGATTTGAAGTTAAAATTGGCGGTTAGTAATATGAACAAAAGAGTTGCAAAACTACGTAAACAAAGCGTTGAGACCAAGCCCTACATTTCAACTGAACGGGCGGAATTGCTTACGGATTTTTACAGGAGCGATGTTCCTCAACGAGAATCTGTACCGGTCTGTCGTGCTTTGTCATTCAAGTATTTGATGGAAAACAAAACCATCTGTATTAACGATGGTGAACTAATCGTCGGTGAGCGAGGCCCGGCCCCCAAGGCAACGCCGACTTACCCTGAGCTGTGCTGCCATAGTCTGGAAGACCTGCACATACTCAACATTCGGGAAAGAACACCCTTTGTAGTTACGGAAGAGGTTAGAAAAATCTACAGTGAGAGAATTATACCATTCTGGACCGGCAAAACCATGCGGGAAAAACTCTTCGGCGCGATGGACGAAAAATGGCATCAGGCTTTTAAGGCGGGAGTTTTCACCGAATTTATGGAGCAACGTGCTCCCGGCCATGCAATTCTTGACGATAAGATTTACCACAGGGGCATGCTGGACTTTAAACGTGACATCGCAGAAAACCGGAAGAAACTCGACTATTTTAATGACCCGTGCGCCTATGAGAAAGACCAGGAATATCAGGCCATGAATATTTGTGCCGATGCCGTTATTACCTTTGCTCAGCGGTATGCCTCCAAGGCGAAGGAATTAGCACAACAAGAGAGTGACCCTTTGCGTCGTAGCGAATTGGAACAGATAGCCGAGGTATGTTCATACGTACCGGCACATGCTCCGCGCAATTTTTGGGAAGCGTTGCAGTCGTACTGGTTTGTACACTTGTCCGTTATTACAGAATTGAACACATGGGATTCCTTCAATCCAGGTCGCCTTGACCAGCACTTATTACCTTTCTACGAAAAGGGTCTGCAGGAGGGAACTTTAACACTCGAACAGGCCAAAGAACTGCTTCAGTGCTTTTGGATAAAGTTCAATAATCAGCCTGCTCCGCCTAAGGTTGGAATTACCGAAGAACAAAGCGGGACCTACACCGATTTTGCATTAATTAATGTTGGTGGGGTAACGCCGGCTGATGGAGGTGACGCGGTCAATGATGTTTCATATATGATATTGGATGTAGTCGAAGAGATGCGCCTGACCCAGCCCAGTTCCTGCGTTCAAATCAGCAAAAAGAATCCGGACCGGTTACTAAAGCGTGCCTGCGAGGTCATTCGTGCCGGGTTCGGCCAACCCTCTGTGTTCAACACCGATGTCATTATTGAAGAAATGCTTCAGGACGGCAAGAATATGACGGATGCCCGTACCGGTGGTCCCAGTGGATGTGTAACTGTCAGCTCGTTCGGCAAAGAAAGCTGTACTCTGACCGGCTACATAAACTGGCCCAAGATTTTTGAGCTGGCCTGCAATAATGGCATTGACCCGAACTCAGGCGAGCAGGTTGGTCCTCAAACAGGTGATGCCTGTGAATTTGCTTCTTATCAGCAATTAATGGATGCCTACAAAGCACAACTCAAATATTTTATTGACCTAAAAATCAGGGCTAACAATATCATCGAAAGGCTTTATGCTAATTATATGCCTGCTCCATTTATGTCAGTTGTTATGGATGACTGCATCGCTATTGGGCTTGATTACCACAACGGCGGTGCAAGATATAATCCAACTTATATTCAGGGCGTCGGAATCGG
>CAZJIR010000190.1:0-6049 GCA_964546095.1 uncultured Pirellulales bacterium | reverse complement strand
AGGCGCTGGAGCAGTTCAGAGAAACAACATCGCAGGCGAAAGATATTCTTTACCTCGGTGATAATACCGGTGAAATAGTTTTCGACCGGCTGCTGGTCGAACAATTGCCATGTGAAAAAATAACTTTTGTAGTAAAAGGCAGTCCCATTCTCAATGATGTAACGATGGAAGACGCTCAGATAGTCGGCCTGACCGATATTGTCAAAGTTATAGACAACGGTTCAGATGCCCCCGGTACGATTCTCGATAGTTGTTCGGAAGCGTTTCGCCACAGATTCTATGAATCGGATTTGTTAATTGCCAAAGGGCAGGGTAACTATGAGACACTTAGTGACACCGATAAAGAAATCTTTTTCTTAGTCAAGCCAAAATGTAAAGTACTCGCCCGACATCTGGAATGTGAAACAGGCAGTATGGTGCTCAAAGGATTAAATCAAAGTAAATTTATAGAAAGGGGCTGACATTATGCCACGCGGAGATGGAACAGGACCGGCCGGGACGGGACGAGGAGGCAGCCGAGGTATGGGACAGGGCAGGGGAAAAGGCAGAGGCCGAATGGGCGGGCAATTCGCCGCAGGGCCGGGAGGATACTGTGTATGTCCAAAATGCGGTAAAAAAGTGCCGCATATTATTGGTGAACCGTACAATAAACAAGGTTGCCCCGAATGTGGGGCAGTAATGACAAGAGAATAATTTTTTAATTTGAAAGGAGCTTAATTATGCCACGTGGAGATGGAACAGGTCCTGCCGGGATGGGACCAATGACAGGCAGGGCTGCAGGATATTGTGCCGGTTATCCGGGGCCGGGTTTTATGAATCCTATCGGAGGTCGCGGCTTCCAAGGCCGAGGTGGTGGTCGCGGCTGGAGACACTGGTACCACGCGACAGGTTTGCCCGGCTGGGCAAGAGCGGGATACGGTTATCCGGCATGGGGCGGCTTCATGGGCCCAAATGCACCTTACGCAGAGCCGCCTGCCGTGACATTCACGGCTGAGCAGGAACTCGAAGGCCTGAAACAGCAAGCGGATTACTTTCAGAATGCACTCGAGGAAATAAACAAGCGCATAGACCAGCTCGCAGCCGAAAGCAGCAAAAAGAAATAGATTGTGATACTTAAAGAAAAGAGAAAGGCATATTATGAAGATTGCAGTCACTTCGACCGGAGAATCTATAGATTCCAAGGTTGACCAGCGATTTGGAAGAGCAGCTTTTTTCATTATCGCAGAGACCGACACTATGGATTTTGAAGTAATCGAAAATGAAAATACCGCCGCTGCCGGCGGGGCCGGTATAAGTTCGGCTAAAACCGTAATCGACGCCGGCGCAGAAGCCGTGCTGACAGGTAATTGCGGGCCGAACGCACAGCGTACCCTCAGCGCCGCCAGCGTTAAGTTATTTACCGGCATAACAGGAACAGTCGAACCAGTCATTAAGCTTTTCAAAAACAGCGAGTTGACCGAGGCCGACGGCCCTAATGTCCGGGAGCATTTTGGTATGGGCGCGGGAAAAAAGGCTTCTGCGGAGCCTGACAAGTAAAATGCCGGACGGATTTGTTATCGCTGTTGCCAGCGGCAAAGGCGGGACAGGCAAAACCACAATTGCCACCAATCTTGCCAAGTCCCTCTGTAATGCCGGCCAAAAGGTTCGGTATCTTGACTGCGACGTTGAAGAGCCGAACGGGCATATTTTCTTAAAGCCGCAAATAAACGATAGCCAGCGTATTACCGTAGATGTGCCACAGGTGGACATGGAAAAATGCACCGCCTGCGGTCAATGCGGTCAAATCTGCCAGTATAATGCGATTGTTTGTATCAAAGAAAATGTACTGACCTTCGAGCAGCTCTGTCATTCATGTGGCGGCTGTCGGCTAATCTGTCCGGCGGGTGCTATTGCTCCAAAGCCACTCGATATCGGAGAGATACAGCAGGGTGAAGCAAACGGCGTTGATTTCGTCGGCGGCATGTTGCGTATCGGCCATGTGCGGACGCCATCGGTAATAAAAGAAGTCAAAAAGAATATAAAGGATGGTTACGTGGCAGTTGTCGATGTTCCGCCGGGGACATCGTGCCCGGTGGTCGAGGCGCTAAAGGGGACGGATTTCGTTTTGCTTGTTACCGAGCCGACACCGTTTGGCTTAAATGATTTGAAGCTGGCTGTTGAACTGGTGCGTGAAATGGGTTTGCCATTTGCCGTAGTCATCAACCGTGATGGGATAGGCGATAACGAGGTAGAGGAGTATTGCAAAACCGAAAACATAGAAATTGTTTTGAAACTGCGCGACGACAGGCGCATCGCCGAGGCTTATTGTTCGGGAAAAATGATAGTAGATGAACTGCCGGAGTATGAAAGCTGCTTTATTGAATTGGGGAAAGTCTTAAAGGCCCTGTAAATGAAAGAAATAGTAGTAATCAGCGGCAAAGGCGGCACAGGAAAGACGAGCATAGTTGCATCATTCGCGGCACTTGCAAATAATGCAGTGCTGGCGGACTGCGACGTGGACGCCGCGGACCTGCATTTATTATTGCAGCCTGATGTAAAACAAAGCTGCGACTTCAGCGGCGGCAAATCAGCGTCTATCATTACGGAACATTGTATTGAATGCGGCAGATGTGAGGAGGTTTGCAATTTCGGGGCTGTTGTATTAAACGGCTCGGCCAATGATACGGTCCAAAAAACTTATACGATTGATTCTATCTCCTGTGAAGGCTGCGGCGTTTGTGTCCAGTTTTGTCCCGCCGATGCAATAGAATTTAAGGATGCTATTAACGGCCGATGGTTCGTCTCGGATACAAGATTCGGACCTATGGTGCACGCCAGATTAGGGCCCGGACAGGAAAACAGCGGCAAGCTGGTCAGTTTAATTCGTAAGCAGTCAAAAAAAATCGCAACCGAGCAGAATAAAAACCTGATAATTGTGGACGGCTCACCCGGTATAGGTTGCCCGGTAATCGCATCTATCAGCGGAGCCGACCTGGTATTAGCTATTACCGAGCCGAGCATTTCAGGCCAGCACGACCTCAACAGGGTAATTGAATTAGCCGAGCACTTCAGGATTCCAATAGCGGTATGTATCAACAAATACGATATTAATCCGACTATCACAAAGGCAATAGAGAAAAAAGCTATGGAGAAGAATTTGCAGGTAGCCGGGAAGATTTCGTATGATATAGCAGTGACAAAGGCCCAGGTTGCCGCTAAAAGCATAATCGAATACTCGGACAACGGTCTTAAGCAACAGATAGTATCCTTATGGGAATCGGTATTAGATATGCTCAAAGAAACGGCGGATATTGAAGAAACTTCATAATGGAAAATATTCAATACAAATATCTTGTTTTAAGCGGTAAGGGCGGTGTCGGTAAAAGCAGTATTGCAGTTAATCTGGCGGTTTGGCTGGCCGGGAAGGATAAAAACGTCGGCCTGCTCGACATCGATATTCATGGGCCGAGCATTCCGAAACTATTGAATCTCGAAAACACAAACATACAGATTGACAGTGACAAAATAATTCCGGTTTCGTACGGCAACAGACTTAAAGTAATGAGTATCGGCTTTTTGTTACAAAATGATAATGACGCACTTATCTGGCGCGGGCCGATGAAGCATAACGTTATCAAGCAGTTCGCAACGGATGTGAGCTGGGGCGAACTGGATTATCTGGTGGTTGACTGTCCACCGGGGACCGGTGACGAGCCGCTGTCGATAGTGCAAATACTTGGTAAAATTGATGGTGCAATTATTGTCACCACACCTCAGCAGCTTGCCATTGTCGATGTTAAAAAATGTATAACCTTTTGCAAACAGTTGAATTTACCGGTTTTGGGAGTTGTTGAAAATATGAGCGGTTTCGTTTGTCCGCATTGCAATAACAAAGTAGATATATTCAAAGGTGATGGCGGCAAAAAATTGGCAGAAGATTTCGGGGTTCCGTTTTTAGGCAGTATCCCAATGGACAGTGATCTGGCATCGGCCTGTGATTCAGGAAAGCCGTTTATCGATTTCGACAACCAAAACCCAACGGTTCAAGCCATTAGTTCAGCATTTGAATCGCTGCTTGAATCCGACAAGCAAATTCAGACGGGGGCCGCGATTTACAGTACGTCACAAAATAAGAATCCGGCTAATAAGGAGAAACAAAACAAAATGAGAATAGCAATTCCAGTAACGGGCGGCAAATTGTCAGCACACTTCGGTCATTGTGAGCAGTTTGCCATTATTGATGTTGACAATGACAGTAAAAATATTCAAAGTGAAGAGCTGGTAGCACCGCCTCAGCATGAGCCGGGGATTTTACCAAGATGGCTCTCTGAATTGAACGTTGAATTGATAATTGCCGGCGGAATGGGGCAAAGGGCACAGCAGTTATTCGCACAGAACAATATCGACGTTGCGGTTGGTGCACCGGATGATGAGCTACAGCAGCTCGTATTGCAATATTTATCCAGTCAATTACAATGCGGACCAAACATCTGCGACCATTAAGCTGTAACAGGAGCACCTGATATGCCCAGGCCGAGACATTGCAGGCGCGTCGCGCACCTGCCGCAGAGCAATTATTACAAGCCGAGGGGAATTCCCCTTTCGGCTCTGCAGCAGGTTACCTTAACGGTAGATGAGCTCGAAGCAATCCGTCTGGCCGACTTCGAAGGTATGTATCAGGAAGATGCCGCCAAGAAAATGAATATATCCAGACAGACATTCGGCAGAATCATCGAATCGGCGCACAGGAAAATAGCCGATGCTCTGACCAATGGAAAGGCACTATTAATCGAAGGGGGACCTATTGAACTTACCGACGCCGCCTCCCAGATGGGTCCACCACATCGGTTCCAGCACGGTCATGGCGGACAAGGACGGGGACAATACAGAAGAAGAGGTAGAGGCCGCTGAGTGCACAGTGATTTTATCCCCACAAAAAAATTACTTTTAGTAAAATTCTCAGTGTATATTCCAAAATAGCCTACCTGGTGTATAATACAGCCTGAACCGAAATTAATCATAGGAGTAAAATATATGCCAAGCGTAAAAGATGTGATTGTTAAAAAGCCATCCGATGAAGAAACAACGGCCTGCAAGGACTGGCCCACCTGGAAGTGCCAACCCAGCACCTTCGACTGGGTATATACGGAGAAAGAGACGTGCCTTTTGCTCGAAGGCAAGGTGACGGTTTCAGACGGCAAAGATTCGGTAAGTTTCGGCCCCGGCGACCTTGTTGTGTTCCCGGTGGACCTCGAATGTACCTGGAACGTCCAGGAGGCCGTAACAAAACACTATAACTTCGGCTGAAATAATGGAGTGTGGAGTGTAAGGGAGAGGATATATCCCTTACACTCCAAAGCATTGTAACTTCAGGTCAACTTTTGTGGTTCGCAGGGGTATTATGCTGACCTCTATTATGAGCTATACCTTGATAAGCCTAAAACACCGGGCGCTTCGCTTATTTTATTGTTATCGCTCCGACCTGGGTTCTAAGCTCAATTTTATAACGGCCGTCGCCTAAAACGCCGGACGCACGTCTCTTTACAAAGTCGCTTTTTATTACCTCTATTGGAAACTGCGTGTTAATTGAGCCAACATCAGTAGCGGCTGTGACCTCGGCGGAAATGTCGTCCGGGACATCACAAATAATCTTTCCAACGTCTGTGGATAATTTGATATCGCCTTGTACGTTCTCGACGACAATATCACCAACATCAGTTGAACCCTCAATCTTCCCCTTGAGGTTGGTCATTTTGATTTTACCTACATCATTATTAACAACGATGTCCGTATTCTGTGGAACCTGAATTTCCAAATCTGCATTAATATTGTTCCACTTGTCATTGTCAGACTTTATTACTTTTAATGTAAGTGTACCATTATCATCATCGACTTCTATTTTTACCGATTCGGCTTTCTGTTGTGCCTCTTCGGCGGTCTTTGCCTTGGCCTTGATTGTGGCAGTGCATTTAATCTGGCCGGCTTCGCCACTACTGACCTTTACCGCGCCGACGCGGCCAATCACTATGACCTGTTTACCTTTAGGCAAGGGAATTGAGAAAACTTTCGG
>CAZJIR010000189.1:263-6057 GCA_964546095.1 uncultured Pirellulales bacterium | reverse complement strand
ATTATGGCACAAGAGAGGAGCGTATAGTCATTATCCCGAACGGCGTTAAAACAGACAAACAAGTGAACAAAGAGCAGGCCGAGAAGCTACGCATGAAAATCTTCACCGAACTGAACCTCAAAGAATCAGACAAACCAGTTCTTTTTTTATTCGTTGCCAATAATTTCAGATTAAAAGGACTGAGTGCTTTACTTAAAGCAATGTCGGCAGCGACAGATTACAATACAGAGAGGAAAAATTATTTAATCGTTGGCGGTAATGGCAAAATACAAAAATATCGCCGCATAGCAAAAAAATTTAACATACATAAAAAGGTCGTTTTCTTAGGTTTTATCGAAAACATTCAAGACGTCCTTTCAATAATCGACGTGGCTATTTTGCCTACTTTTTATGACCCATCCAGCAGATATATCCTCGAGGCATTAGCAGCCCGTAAGCCGGTGATAACCACAAAATTTAATGGTGCAACCGACCTGTTCGTTAATAATAAACACGGTAAAGTAATCGATGCCCCTGAAAATATCGCTGCACTTACTGAGGCAATTATATATTTCACAGACCCAAACAATATCCAAAAAGTATCGCAGGCAATTGTTGAAGATAATATAGTAGAAAACATCTCCATCGACCGAGCCACAAAACAATTAGTCACCGTGTACGAAAACATATTACAAAAGAAAGGCTATAAATAATGTACGCAATTTTTGCACTTGCTGTCATAGGGGCGTATCTGCTCGGCTCGATACCATTTGGACTGCTCATCGCAAAAGCTCACGGCAAGGAGCTGCGTTCAATCGGCTCAGGCAATATCGGTGCAACCAACGTTTCCCGCGCCCTCGGCAGGAAATGGGCCTATCTTTGCTTTGTGCTCGATGTGCTAAAAGGCATGGTACCAATGCTCACAACATTACCTCTTGTCAGAGATTTTTCCACTCAATCACAAACTGAAAGAGTTGTCCTGCTCTGGTTATGGCTGGTTATAGGCTGTGCGGCTATCCTGGGTCATATCTTTCCGATATATGTGAAATTCAAAGGTGGTAAAGGTGTTGCGACAAGTTTCGGCGTGGCGCTGGGTCTCTGGCCATACTATACAATCTGCGCCCTGTTCGCCATTGTGATATGGGTGGTGTTCGTTTTGATTTGGCGGTATGTTTCTCTGGCATCTATTGCCGCTTCTATTACTTTTCCTCTCGTTTTATTTTCAACGATAATAATAAGACTAGACTGGGATTTTATCAACCTATGGCCGTTGCTTATCGCGGCTACAGCAATACCTTTGATGGTCATAATCCGACACCGCGAAAACATAAAACGACTATTGGCAGGTACGGAAAGCCAAATACTAAAGACTAAAAAATAAAATACCTCCAAACCAAATAATTCGGCTGGAAAAATTCAGCAAAGAAAATAGATGAATATAGAAAGGGGGGCAAAAAATCTATGACCCATTCAACAGGAGTAAACGGAAAGTTCCTCAACACCTCTGATACACATCAGGAACTAACCAATACGAAGATAACGCCTTACGGGTTATCGACTTATATTACTATCTGTTCTAAAATCCTCGGCGAACCGGATTACTAAACTCAATTACCCCAAGTAATCCGAAAGCAGTGTACCACACAACAATCTTATAATACTATCCCCTACTTAACCCAGCACCACTTATAAGAACTCTAAATATCCACAAATCACACGAAATAAAATTGACCACTACATCCCAATCGGGTTGCAGTTAAAGAACAATTGAAACAGGAGCATCAGCCCTCTCTAAAACATGTCCCCCGGAGAGTCCGATGGAATCTGATGCAGCCAACGCTCCTGTTTTTCACTCAGAAAAAATCCTGTTAAAGAACCAATACTTAACTTTCTTTCACAATAAAAATTTCTACCGATAATAATTAGCTTACTAAGCACTTTAATCGTCAAAAAGGGCAAAAAAAGCAAGTAGGATATTCCGAAAAATCAGCTTCGCAAATCCTTTTTTTGGATTAGCAAAAGGATGAAACTACAAGAAATGAGATTAAAAAAAAGCCATGTCCTTCCAAATGCCGATATTCACGCATCAAGAGAGGTCAAGCCTTCGCGTACGGCGTATTTCGTAAGCTCAGCTATGCTGTGTATGTCCAGTTTTTCCATAATCTGACGTCGATTTGCCTCAACAGTCTTGGTGCTGACATGCAGTTCCAAAGCAATTCGCTTAGTGGATTTACCTTCGGCTACGAGTTGAAGCACCTCACGTTCCCTACCTGTGAGGGTCGCAAACGACGAATCGACAGTAGTGACAATACGTTTTATGTAGTCGCCAATTACGACACCTGTTATTTTGGGGCTAAGGTAACCCCCTCCATCTGCGACTGCCTGTATTGCCTGAACAAGCTCATCGAAAAGACAGTCTTTCAATACATAGCCAGCCGCTCCGGCTCCAAGCATGTCAGTAACAAACCGCCTATTAGAATGTATGGACAGGGCAATTACCTTGACATTAGGGAACTCATCGATGATATGGCACGTAGCCTCGACACCATTGAGATTTGGCATAGTTATATCCATAATAGCTATGTTCGGCAACAGCGTCCGTACAAGCTCAATTGCTATTCGCCCATCTTCAGCTTCGCCAACTATTTCCATGTCAGGCTGATTCTCGAGCAGTGAACGCAAACCCTCCCGAACTATTGCATGGTCCTCAACTAATAAAATTCTTATACTCATTTTTGTGCTCCGTCGATAATGTTTTCATATTTAATCGGTGCAGTCATCGTAATCCTGCTGCCCCGACCCGGCTTTGACTCAATCTCGATAAGTCCGCCTATCTGCTCCAACCGCTCACGAATACTAAACAATCCAAATCCACCTGCTTCCGTCGGTAATAGTGCAATTTCATCAGCGTTGAATCCCACACCATTGTCCTCAACACACACTTGTATATCATTATCAACTCTCGAAATGGACACTTTTACTTTATTTGCCTCCGCATGCTTAACAACATTGATGAGTAGCTCTCTCACATCGCGGAACAAAAGCACACTAATGTCTTCATCGAGCAACTTAGGCTGCCCATCATCTTCAAATTCGGTTTCGATACCGTGCTTTCGCCGGATTTGCTCCTCAAGCCATTCGGACACAGCTTCTTTAAAACCGAACTCATATAATATAGGATAGCTCAAGTCAAATGTCAATGTTCTTGTGTCCTGAATAACCTGTCCAAGGCAATTATATACTTCCTTTAGAGCATCGGCATATTCACTGGTAGATAAAGATTCGCGTAGTGTTTGTAATTTCATCTTTGAAATTACAAGGGACTGCCCGATTCGGTCGTGCAACTCAATAGCCACCCGGCGCCTTTCACGCTCCTCAGCCAATGACAATTCCGAAGCCAAAGACTTAAGCTGTGTACGGTGCTCAAGAAGCCTTTGCTCTGCCTGTTTACGATCTGTGATGTCAAGAGCTGTGAAAGTTACACCTTTCGAAAAATCGCAAGAGTCGAAAACTGTGGAACTGAGTATGATATCAATAATTCGACCATCCTTACATTTCCATCGCGTTTCGACTGTTCCCGTTCCATACTTGCGAATTTGCCGGTATTTCTCTCTGCCGACATACTCATAATCTTCATCACTCAGATAGAGTATTCTGGCATTTTTCCCTATAAGCTCATCGCTGGAATAACCCAACATCTCGCATATCTTATTATTGACCTGCAACAGTACGCGATTAGATACGAGCCCTATACCAATTGGAGCTGCCCGGAAAATGCTCATCAATGTTTCTTCTCTCTCACGCAGTGCTCGCTCGGCCCGTTTGCGTTCAGTTATATCAGTTACAATCCCAATAATAGTCGGCATTCCTTCATATTGGATAAGCCTGCTTGTATTGATAGCTTCAATTCTTTCACCGGCTTTATTTATAAGGGTATATTCATAAGGTGGAATTTCCCTGCCTTTTAAATGTCTGGCAAAATTCTTCTTTATCAAATCCTGTGACTCAGGTGCAATCAAGTTCAAAAAGTTGAAATCAGGAGAATACAACTCCTGTCTTTTATATCCCGTCACTTCTTCACACTTTTTATTGGCATAAACTATTTTACCTTTCTGGTTAATAAAAATCACGTTAGGAGACTGCTCTGCAAGAGACCTGAATTTTTCCTCTGACTCTCTTAGCGCCTCTTCCGCCCGCTTACGCTCTGTGATGTCTTCGACTGTGCCTTCATAATGTAGCGTTTTGCCTTCCTTATCACGAATTGCCTTTGCACTTTCACGGACAAACAGGGTAGTACCATCCCGCTTCATCCAGCCGGATTCCAGGCCAATAACCTGACCATCAGTTTCAATACGCTGCTTGAAGACCGAACGTGGGTACTCCGAGGAAAATCCCACCTTCTCCACGCTCCGCTTCGCAAGCTCCTTGAAAGATGAATAACCAAGCATCTGTACAATTGCCGGATTTGCCATCAAGATTCTACCGTCGGGAGTCGTACGATACAAACCGACCAGAGCATTTTCATAAATACCTCTGAAACGCTCCTCCGATTCTTGCAGTGCTTCCTTTGCTTTTTTACTTTCCGTTATATCTCTAATTACCGTAACGACTCTAACAACCTGACCTGCTTCGTATATTGGTATTTTACGTGTTTCAGTAATTATCTCCCTATTCGCAATTTTAACCACTTCCTCCGTAGTCAGGACTTTTCCACCATTGAATACCTGGTTATATTCGTCACGAACTTTGTCCGGCAAAAAAGAAAATACATCAAGTAATTCCCGGCCAATTGGATTATCAACTTGTATATTAAGTTCTTCAGTCCACTGTTTAAATCTGTCGTTAAATAACACTAATCTTAAATTGGCATCTACTACATGTATCGCATCTCCCATTGAATCAATGGTTGTACGATATTGTAGCTCAGATATGCTCAGCGCTTGCTCAGCTCGCTTACGCTCGGTAATGTCTTCAACGATCTCCACAAAGCCAACGACGCTCCCGTACTCTCCATATACCGGAGAAGCTTGGACCCTGACACTGATTTTAGTCCCATCAACTCTGACTCCCTCCGCCTCGGCTTCGTGAGTATGGCCACTTTCCATCGCTAGTCTTCCGGGACAATGAGGACAAAGCTCATCGCGCTTTTCAAACTCAAAATGACACTTACCACCGATGAAATCCCCGTGGTCCTTTTGCAACATCCTGCCCTGGGCGGGATTCGACATGAGAACTTCGAAGTCCCTACTGATGAGTGCTATACCGAGGTCGGTGTTGTCCACCAGGGCTCGATAGCGTTCCTGACTCTCACGCAGGTTGTGAAGCGTCAACATGCTGCTCATTGCATCAGCGATACGTCTGCCAATCTCCTGGAGAAGTTTTTCCTCCTCCTCCGTCCAGACTCTCGAGTGTGAACACTGGTGCAGGCCAAACATCCATGACTTGCCCACCTTAGGGTGAATAGCCATTGAAATCTGGGACTGATATTTGAACTGCCTGGCTACGTTGAATGGTAAGGGATGTTCGGACTCCGGGCCGAATTTCACAGGGCCGTCGGACTCCAATACCGTGCGGAGTACCTCAGCAACTCCCTGGTCCATAGGTACTTCAATGCCCATTGCAAGAGCGCCGGGGTATTCAGGAACAGTGCACTCCATGGGCACCCGCCACGAAGGAGCATCGGGGTCACAAGGATAGAAAAGCCACGACCGGTCGCAGTGGAATATCGAGAGCACGGCTTCGAGAACATCATTCATCATCTGGTCTAAATCGCTCGCTCCCTGGATTGACCGGTTGACCTGATCCAGGCTCTCGA
>CAZJIR010000189.1:0-253 GCA_964546095.1 uncultured Pirellulales bacterium | reverse complement strand
CGAGGAATCGCAGATGAACCAATCGTACCTGTTCGGCCTGTTTACGCTTGGTGATGTCAGTTATTGTACCTATATACCCTGTGACGTGTCCCTGCGGATTCTTCACCGGTAGGGCCTGTACAAATCCCCAGGTCACAGTGTCATCGCGGTGTTCAAAGCGATGCTCTACCTGGAAATTCGTCTTCATCTTCACACTCTTATACCATTTTGTAAATACCCAATCCCGGTCCTCCGGGTGAATACATTTTGCCCA
>CAZJIR010000188.1:943-6067 GCA_964546095.1 uncultured Pirellulales bacterium | reverse complement strand
TACCGAAGCCGTGTGTAAAAGCACTATCGCCCTGCCGTTTTATAACAATCTTACTAAAGATGAAGTGGCAATTGTCTGCAGAACGCTTAAAGAGATTTTGGATGAAATCTAAAACTATTGGACAAGAGAGGAAAGCCCCGCTAATTTTTTTGCAGTTGACCGCCTGAACGCTGTTCTTACGATTCGATTAATAAGCTCATTATACGAAATTCCGCATTTTTCCGCGGACTCTGCAACTTCCTCTCCGTAGGCAATGTCTGGATTGGAATTAGCTTCGAGGATAAAAATTTTATTGTTGGAATTTATTCTGATATCTATCCTTCCGTAATCCCTGAGTTGCAGCACTCTGTAAACTTTCTTGCAAACACGTTCGATTCTTTTAAACAAAGGTGCTTCGAGTTCGGCAAATACGAATTGAATGTCCCATTTCTTTCTATATTCCTCGTTCCATTTTACTCTGTAAGTAGCCAAGCAGGGTGCTTTACTTCCTTCGATATTAAAACGACATTCGCGAGGCGGTAGAACAGAAAGCTGTTTATTTCCCAGAATACTCACATAAAGTTCGCGTCCTTCAATGTATTCTTCTGCAATTGCAGCCTGTTTCCATTTTTCATGAACAAATTTTACACGTTCTTTAAGTGCCTCCTCGTTTCCTACAATTGAGGCGTTGGAAATACCTTCCGAGCTGTCCTCGAGTGCCGGCTTTACAACTAACGGAAAATGAAGTTTTTTAGGAAGATATATTTTCTTATTATAAGGCAAAGAGACAAATCTGGGTACACGAATTCTGTATAGTCTCAGTAACTGCTTACATAATGTTTTATCCCTGCTTAGCAAAAGACCGGTTGAGCCGGCCCCTGTAAACGGAATGTCCAGCATTTCGAGAAGTGACGCGATATGTTATCAAAATTGCGGTCACCCCCTAAATGCTCGGTAAGGTTGAATACTATATCAGGGTGTTGCTCTTTGAGATTTGTTATAGTTTCTTCGATGTTATCCTCTATCCCCATCACGGAAACATTATAACCTAATGCTCGCAATGCCTGTATAACGTAGTACTCTGTACTCGGCTTTTCCGGAACGATTAAGAAATCCGGGTCTCCCGAAGGAATCTCAGCGATATCAACCAAAACCGTAATATTTAGTTTTTTCTTCATCAGTGTTTATTCTTTTTGGAAATCCGGAGCTTATTACTGGCAATCGTCGTTATTAAAGTTGCTGCCCCTATTATATCATCTTCTTTACCATATAGTTCTAATGTATCACAGCGTCGAACTAATTTATTAATTAACTCGTTTACATCGTATTTTCTATGCCCCGTCCACTTTGAAATATTATTTACTAATTCTCGTCTATGACGCCTCAAAATCTTTGATGCTTCTTCTTTTGGTATCGTACCGTGTTGTCGTGAAAATAATTTATCCAGATTACCATCATAAAATCCTCTGAATTCTTCTCCGAGAATTTTGCGTTTTCTTTCATAATAAGCTTTTAAAGTGGAAGTCATTCTGGATGCCGACCAGGGAGGATTCTTTTCATGTGTTTTTTTAGGAGGTTCATTGGAAATTCTTTTCATAAGGTTGTCGACATATCTTATTTTTTTTAGTGCAGGCCAGCCAAGATACTTTTTCTCCCAGAAAAGGTGAGGTGTCAGCCAGACCGCAAAAGTTTCCGCAAAATCTTCGTCCGGATGTGCCTGAGCATAATTATCTTCTAAGTGCAGTACAAAGCGCTTAGAGTAGGGTCGGCTGTAATATGAATTCGAGTATTTGCTTGAAAAAGGCCCGAATAGTTGTCTCCAGCGAGTTTTCTTATAAAGCTCGTACGCATAGTTTAAAGCATGCCCGGCTTCATGCCGCAGGAGTTTCATGCATGATGATTCAGTGCCTCCTTCAACTTCAAGCATCATCTTTTGTTCGATATGCTTAAGTCTTGGATGAGCAAGGCAAAAAGGTATGCCGATAATTGGTTCTTTATCGGGACAAAGCCATTCGTCGGCAAGATAACAAGGAGGATGAAATTTTATCCCCTTCTCGTCCAGTTCATTGTACAGGTTTTTTATCAGGGGGTCCAAAGGAGATTCATTAATGGATAAGTGAAAATCGCGGATTTTCATCTCCAGCAGTTCTTCATCAGAAATAGCTTCCCAATCTATCTTTTTCCTTGCGCTTTTCATCATTAGACTGTTAAATAACGTATTTTTGGAATTACATCGGCCGGAATATTAAATAAGTTCAGTTATATTATTCCCAGTCCCCTGTTTCAACAGCCTGCAAGCAGGTAAATCAGCATGATCTATTATATATAGCGATTTGGGATAGTCAAAGTTGGCGTTAACGGTCTTATAATACCTTTAGTAATAAGGTCTTTTTTACTCATCACGGCTCATCTGGCAAGTTAAATTATATAACTATACCCATTATGTATGTAGGGGGATTCGATATTATCTGCCCTGCTGTAGCCCCTCAGGGGTATTTTTATAGGAATAAATTCATTATGTGAAGTCGTGTATAAAAGCACTATCGCCCTGCCGTTTTATAACAATCTTACCAAAGATGAAGTGGCAATTGTGAGTAAAACGCTAAAAGAAGTTCTGGATAAAATTTAGTCAAAGCTTATTTATTCCATTTACACCGGATAACCCACTGTCTGTGCAAATAGCACACGCTGTTCAGGCCGTAACTTAAATTCCTTAACTGTGTTCACCTTATCGCAATTGTGAAAATGAGCAGCCAGACCCTGCGAGGCGGCGAACAAGTAGACATTTCCGGCAATGAGACCCGTGGCGACATAATAATAGGACTTCTGTACATCCGAATCCCTCAAGCCCGGCTCCTGAAATGGTGCATCTTTGTATTTGGCAATATCCACGACGTAGAAGATATTGACAGGGGCTCTGGTCGCAGCACGCCTGCCGGACCTGGCACGAAAGTCACCGGCAACAATGGGAGTAAGACGGTGAGGAACCGCCTCATAGAGATAGACCCCTTCGGGCAGGGCAACATAAAGGTCGATTTCCTGTGAGTTACTGGCCGATGCGGCCGTTCTTCCCGTCCCTCCGGCAAATGGCCCCTTTTCACGGTTCACCCCGAACGCCGCCCATAGAAGATTAGACAGCACCTGTGGGGGAAGTTTCTCCGAACTGATGTTACGAATAGTCTTTCTTTCCTTCAAAGCTGCCATTACGGACTTACCGCCCTCCGTCTGAGGCTTAACAAGCGTGATTGGCTGTAGTTCCTGAGCGAAGCTGGTCGCTGTACTTGCCACTATGGTTAAAGCCGGTAAAGCCTTTAAAAACGTTCTGCGATTCATCTTATTCTCCTTTTCTCCGTTTTTTCCTTTTTCGGCGTTGTCAAAGACATGCACTGCGTAATATATCACCCTGATTTTCATCACCAAGGCCCTTACATTATGGAGCCTCTACTACAAAAAAGCAAACACTATATACGCTTCAGAAATCTCGATATTAGCACAAATATCTCAAAAATTCGCTTTTTCGTTATAATCGCAAGCTCAATAAATGTAGAGTTGGTTTGCCCCACCGAAATAACTGAAAAAAAGAGAATAGTACGTTTTTAGCATTTTACCCTTGGCATTCACGGCTTTTTATGTTAAAATTTTAGTAGAGACAAATATAAAAAAGCCGGCAAGGGGAACCGGCCGATAAAAACGCCTGAGGAAGGGAGAATATTTATGAGAGGTTGGAGGATTAAATTCGTCTTTCTGCTGATAGTCTATTTTGCCGGCTTTGCAACTGCGATTTATACTTTGGCGCCCGTAGATGAGAATAAAGCCAAAGTATTTGCTAAAATGGAGGAAAAAGACTCTGTCTTTTCAGCGCTTAAATCGGACGATTTTGCAAAATCTCTGAATACAGGGATGCACAAATGCGTTGACTTCGGCAAGGAAGCTGCCTGGCGCACAGGTAAATTCATCAAACGAAAAATTGAGCAAAGGCACCTTCGAACTGACAGCTAAACAGCAATAAAGCTGACACTGTGCTCCGTATTAACAGTAGGATTTACTGTTCGTTCTCAATTGCTAACTTATATGTGCATACATTGCTGAAATCCTTGGAGGGGGGGCTTTTGTATATGCAACTTTGGCTGGCCGTGGGTCCTGAGAGGCCCACGGCCTTCAGTATTAAATCCATCATTTTATACCAGGTAATCTATCACATCTTTCTAAGCTGCTTATTGAACATACGCAATTGAACGTCGATAGCGCTTAATACCCAATCTATATAGTGCAATTGATGAGCGGGCCGGTGGTGTCCTTCGTTCATCAAGCCTCTCTGAACAGTTTTCAGAAATCTACTTATTGTTTGTGGCCTGATTTCTGTAGGTTCGGCGGACCATTGCTTTAATTGCTCATATTCCCGCTGTAATTTTCGGCTTCTTTTTAACTGTTCGGTAGTCAAATAATCCCCCGGATTATAAGCTAATTGCAAGCCCTTGAGACATAAGATTAAAGGCTCATAATTGGCCCTCTTTTCCAGACGAATAAATTTATACTGCTGAACGTATGCAGTGGCCTGTGTTGGAGACCTGTTCGCAATAGTATCTGCACCCAGATACCATCTGCGTTTGCTGGTTCTGGCAAAAACAAGCTCCTCACTCCAGGGTTTTATCTCTGCTTCATTGCTTTGTGTATCGGCCAAACTCTCTGAAGTCGAACCGGAACTACCAGCTCTAAATGAACCCGCTGAGTTTTGCGTTATTTCATCATAACCCATTCTCGAAACCCATAATCCGCCGGTGTCTTTTAGTTCAGGACCGCCACCAAGCACAAGCAAACACTTAACAAAACCAAGAGGCAGAATCTTTTGATTACTCATTTGTTTTTTTCGAAGCTGGAAAGAAAGATGTAAACTATGTGGGTGAACATCATAGAAATTAACAATCTCCTGTATCAACTGATTAAGAAGCCACGGGTCCGCGGTTGCCGGTCGAGATAACTCTCCACGGATATTCAACCTTCCAGGAGCAAGCTCTAAAAAACCACTCCGGCGTGCCTGGTCGGTTGAGCCCGTGTGGTCATCGATATATCCGCCGAGTTTCCAGGATAAAACATGCAGGCTAAAATCATAGAAATACTTAAATCCGTCATAAATAGGGTCCATCT
>CAZJIR010000188.1:0-933 GCA_964546095.1 uncultured Pirellulales bacterium | reverse complement strand
AATACTTCTCTGAGGTTCAACCGCTGCAGGACCGAGATTACTCAATTCTATCTCAGCTCCGAGTGGAACCAGTCCGAGCTGAAGATTAGAACGAATCTGGTTCAGCTTTGCCTGGGCAATGCGAGCATGAAACATACTCTTCGCCGCGCTTACCGCATACTTGACATAGTCGACGAGATCATGCTCGTCATATGGCATCGTTTGAAGGCATTTCTCAATAATCAAATCAACAGCCGTGCTGTTTCCATTTACTATTCGCAGAGCCGCAAGCAAACTAACAGACCTGTCAAAATACCTTTCAGAAGTCCGTATATGCTCAAGGTCAAAGCGGTATCTAGACCGAATTCGCTCTTCGAGCTGATTGAGCAGAACCTGCTTTATAACCAAAGCTAAATAGTTATTGATGAATGGCCTGGCCTGAGGGTCACTGTATAAATGCTTTATGCTCGGCCGTGGCCTGTTGAGCTCATGCTCAAGAAAATAATCACTAAAGGCATCCGTACCATAATGACTCATTACCAGATCACGTTCTGTTGTTGCGAGCAGTTCTCTGTCGGCTCGGCGTTCCGAGTCCGCATCTGCCGTTCGCTCACCGGGGCGGGTGTGCTTTTTTATGAACTTCTCAATTCGTTTACGCAACCAAAGCTCATGTATCAGGTTAACATGAAACCTGTCCCCAAAGTGTTTTTCCATCGCTTTGTGAGTCACCAGGTAAGCCTGGGCTTTCGCGATACCATTCGCGGTATTGACCAGCACCATTTCCCTGTCATAACGCTTGCCTTCATACCTGTCAATTTCAGCCATTGCCTCCACTGGCACATCATGGATTACATACCCTTCTATTCTTGAAGATAAAGCTTCAATGGCGTAGAAATAAACATTGTCCGGGCTGACTTTTCGATAATGCGGGAGTAATGCAGGTTCGGCAAAAAG
>CAZJIR010000187.1:363-6073 GCA_964546095.1 uncultured Pirellulales bacterium | reverse complement strand
TGCATTTATGGCACATGCTCAAGGTCACTCATAATACCGACCCTGTAGCTACCGGCTGTGCGGTTTAAAACTACAAGCGGAATAACAAAAACATGAGTATAAATTCATTTCAGTGGAGTTTTTATGACTCGAATGGGCGATACAGGACTCGAACAAAAAAACACAAAGCAAGTCAGATAAAGAACTTAACGAAAGCACCAATTCCGAGAGGGTGCAGAATCGGGTGCATAATTCTGAAATTTCAGAATGACGTGTCTCTTTGAGCGTTCGGGGCTTGCGCTGGACTTGAACAGGGAAGTGGTTTAAAGTTATAGTTAGAAATTGTTAAAAAGTGAATAGTGTTTTAATCGGGTTTGCCGGATAGCTACCGGCAGAAAGCGGCTTGGCTTAGCAAGGTTCGGCTCACCTGCTAACCTACTAAGCCAGGCACGCCCGAATTAAAGAAAGCAGGTGACTTATGGCAACGTTAAAAGAAGCAATTCAATCGAGTCGAAATCCTCCTTCACCACGTAAGCTGTTCAAAAAATTAGAATCTCTACGCATATTTGATATAGCAACCCGCGGCCACAAAGAATCGCAGAAAGCTGTTCAAAGAGAACATATAAATCTGTTTATGCAGCTACGTAACTTACGCTCCGATGCCATTCCGGTTTTCCCGCGGGTAAAGAATGAATCCACAGCTGACTTTGTTGACCGTGCTCATAACTGGTTAGTCAAAAACTTCAGGTTAAATAGAGCGGAACAACAACCGCCGGAAAATGAAACAAATATCGAATGGTCGCGAATAATGAACAAACAGGGGATAGCTACTGCGCTTGGTCTAGATAGCGTTTATAAACTTAATATGCTGAAAGACGAAGGAATTTATGAGATTAGGAAAGTCGGAAAAAAACGTCAATCTTGGCAGATTCGCATAGACAAACTGGATAAATATCTACAACAAAAACTCAGACTCTAAGCTCAACTGGTCGAAACTGCCCCAAACTGGTCGAAACTGCTTAGTTACTTCATTTCTTTTTTTGACACATCATTTCCCTGCACGTAGTTTTACGGCATGAACGTAAATTTGCTAAAACCACGTGAGGTTGATCTGATTTTCCGCTATCCGGCAGGCCGAACTCAAAAACTTGCAAAAGCCGGAAAAATTCCTTGTGTTCGATTGCCAGACGGTGAGTTTCGTATACCTGAATCAATAGTGCAAGGTTTAATTTGTGAAAACCAAACAGCAAACAAAGGTGGTGACAATGGTGAATAATACCACAATCGTCCCCAGGCTGATAAAACCGAAGCAAGCGGCGGAATACCTTGCAGTAAGTCCTCGCAAGCTTTGGTCCATGACCAGGAGCGGGGCTATTGATGCACTTCGGCTTGGCCGTAGTGTTCGTTATGATCTGAGAGACTTGGACGATTTTATATCGCAGGCTAAGTCAGGAGGGACGATTGTATGACACCACTGACTTATTGTCGATCGTTTCCCCTCAAATTAAACTGCTACGGTATTACATCGGCGTACGAATTACAAATATTAATTTGGGCGGCAACATTGCCCGACGGAATAAGAGAAAGCAACAATAATCTCGCGCAAGTTCTTAACACGGATAGGCGAACTATCATAAATTCAATTAACAGGTTAAAACTCAAAAGACTTATTGATAACGTCGGGACAAAATATAACCGAGTCTTGATTGCGAGTAGTGAAATAGTTTCACTGTTTGATAGATTTGATGGTGAAAAAGTTTCCCAAAATGGTGAAAAAGTTTCCCAAAATGGTGAAAAACCTGATACCCATAATATAAATAACTTAAAGAAAAGAAACACTACGTCGGATTTTAAAGAAGAAACCCGACTGTCAGAGCTTCTTCTAAAATTAATCTTACAAAGAAACCCTGATTTAAAACGACCGAACATTAGAACCTGGGCTAAGGATGTCGGCTACATGTTAAGACTTGACGGCAGAACGTCTGAAAGAATCGAAGCGGTAATTCGCTATTGTCAGGCAGATACAGGAAACGGCGACGGCTGGGACGGATGGCAGAATGTAATTCTATCAACCAAAAAGCTCAGAGAGAAATTCGACCAGCTTGAAATGCGAATGGAAAAAAAACAACCGAAGCCTTACCAGGTTGAACGAGGCCCGGACGGCTTGACAAATGTTGAACGGGCGAAGAAGCAGCTTCTTTTAGAACGTGATGCGAAACGAAAACAAACGAGCAGCGAACCAAAAACTTAATTTTGAAAGGAAAATAAACATGGCGACAAACATTCTTGAAAGACTTTCGAGATTCGGACATTTCAGCGGTGGAGTAATCGAAGAAAGTGAATTGGGCAAACAAGGTCAAGTAAAATTAAAAGAAATTGCACTGAAATTTTACAACGGGATGCAAACGATTCGGAGTGACACGCGTTTGTCTGCCGAGGGACATTCGGCGGAAATAAAGAAAGCTGCAAAAGAGGCATTGGCGGAAATCGATAAGCTCTACGGATTCACGTTGAAAGTCATCGAGGAAAATTTAGCGAAATTGAAACAGGAGTTTTCTCTCGTGTCACCTGTTGAGGAAGATGTCACGTCCACACTTCGAGAAATTGAAATACGTGGATTTATACAAAAGCTCGATGCTTCAGCTCGCTTTGAAACGTTTCAAACGGCCATTGAAAAGTCGGACGAACTTACTTTTCGGAGTTTCATTAACGCACCCGCCTTTTTGAATTTGTTGAATGAAAAAACCATTGAGCACGGCCGGGAGCTGTGGGCGGAGCGGCAGAACCCGAAAAGAGCAGTAGAATTGAAAAATGTAACTCATGCGTGTGAAGTCTTAACGGAAAATTTCGGAGAGGTTTATCAAGCTATCGGCGAAGCCGGTCAAGTGGTCGATGATTCACTTAGAGCAAGGTTGCAAAATCTTACAAAAACGGCATTGGATACGGCGGCAAAGTCATACGATCCGCACCGACTCGCCGAGCAAGTCGTCGACACGGCCGGGAACCCAATGCCGGCACAGAATAAAGTTATGAATATGTAGACATTTGGCCATTTGATTGCCCGCCCGGGTTTTGCGATACTTACCGGGCGGGCACGTTTTGAGGCTTGAAAAATGAAGAAACTTAAACCGTCACCAACGGCAGCTAACGGACGCGATTCAGAAGGAAAATTCCTGCCGGGGAATAAAATCGCCAAAGGAAATCCGCTTGCGAAAAGAGTTCAAAAGCTACGTTCTGCTCTGCTTCAGGCCGTGACACCAAAAGACATTCGAGCGGTGACACAAGTTCTTTTAAGACAAGCCAAAGCGGGCGATCTCGCAGCTTGCAGAGAATTATTAGACCGTGTTTTAGGCAAGCCTTTAGAGGCCGATGTATTTGAAAAAATACAGGAGATTGAAAGAGTATTGAATGAACTTGAAAAATAAAATTGATAAACTTTATAACCGCGTTTCTGCAATTAGCAAAGAAAACGATGACACTGTTCTTGTTCGGACCGGCGCATGTGTAGTAGATGACGAAGGTAATTATATATCCGGCGGAACGCTAACACGGGTACGAAAAGAACAGGCTGGAGCTTTCGGGATTCTTGCAATACCCGCGCCGTGCAATAAAGAGGAGTTTTCGGAGAAGGTCAAGGAATTCCAGGACGAACTCAAAGCCGAGAGAGAATCGCAAAATGGCTAATACAGCTTTTTGTTCAAAGTGTGGTGATTACTTACAACCCGACAGCGGAGAAATCCGCTTAGATGATGGAGATAAACTGGTTGTTCTTTGTAAGCGTTGCTCAGGCAATAGGATTCTCACAGCAAGCGAACAGGGCTGTAATTCCGGCCTCTGTCAGACGCCTCAGTGTACGATCACAGAAAATATGGGTACGAACCTACCCCGCAAGAGTAGATCGTTTGCTGGCGCGTCCGCAAGTGGCTTTCCTGGGGGCTTTAGAAGCAGCCCTGAGCGATACTCAAGACTTGGCCGAAGAGCTGCTTTATGCTGAGGCAAGATTGGGGGAAATGCTGGAAAAAATACCATTTAAGGGCGAAGACTTAACTTCCTCTGGGGGAAGGAAAGTTACTTTACCTATTGGCGTAACGCATAAGGACTCACACATTGCCCAGGAGCTTCACCGCCACGAAAATGTAATAACGGTATCTGGTGGGCTGTTTCAAGGACGGTAAAAATATTTTTTGGATTATTCTTGCAAAAGTTATAAAACATGAGATAATTGTGGGTATGAAACACTTAACATCAAATCTATTTAACAATCCAAAATTTACGGGTGGGGCAGCTCTACAGGTAACTCGGAGCGCGCCGTTAAGTGGCGTCATTAACCCCCGCCCGCCTTTTTATAAAGGCAGGTGAAACATGGCGAGCGTAGTAAGAAAAAAAACCAGAACAGGTGTCAGGTATGATATTCAGCTTAGTCCGGGTGAAAATGAGTCAAGGCCGAAAATCAGCCTGGGACAGATAACCAAAAGTCAGGCTAATACAGCTAAGGTAAATATCGAAAAGCTCATTAAGTGCAAGAATACAGGCGCTATAATGTTGCCAGCGGTGCAGGAGTGGCTTGACGGTATAACTGATGGACTAAGAAAGCGGCTGAAGGCTCTGGGGATCATCGGGGCGACAAACGGGGGCCAAAACTATACTGTTTCAGAATGGGTGAAGCGATACATTGCCGGCCGGCCGGATGTAAAGGAAACTACTGTACGTAAATGGCGGGATTGTGAAAGCAAGTTGACAGCGTTTTTCAGAGGTCAGTTTATCGGGGATGTTACTGTCTACCAGGCAAAGAATTTTCGGGTATATCTACAAAGCGTTTCGGGGCTTTCTGAAAACACCATAAGGCGCCATATAGGAATCACAAGGCAGTTTTTCAATTCTGCTATAGATGCAAAGATTATCACCGAAAACCCATTCAGAGGAAAGGATCAGCCAGTAACGGTCCGAGCAAATCCTACAAGGTTTTACTATGTAAAGCCTGAGATTGCCGTACAAGTTTTAGAGGCTTGCCCGGATGCACAATGGCGTCTTATATTCGGCCTGGCACGTTGGGGCGGTCTACGATGTCCCAGCGAAGTTCTGAGGCTAACATGGCAGGACGTAGACTTCGAGAATAACAGTTTTACTGTTCATGCCAGCAAAACAGAACACCATGCAGACAGTGGAATCAGAAAAGTCCCGATGTTCCCAGAGCTAAGACCGCTGTTTCAAGATGCTTTTGACAAGGCACAAGAGGGGGACACCTGCTGCATTACACGGTATAGGGACGGTGCTAATCTTAGCGTACAAATGCGACGGATTGTAAAGCGGGCAGGGTTTGAGGTTTGGCCTAAGATATTTCAGAACTGCCGGTCAACGCGAGAAACTGAATTATTCAAAATGACTAACGGCAATGTTAAAGCGGTTTGTAGTTGGATAGGGAACAGCCCTGCAGTTGCCATGCAGCACTATGCCCAGATTACCGAAGCGGATATTCAGGAAGCGGCAAAAATGACGCTGTTAAATGATGCTGAAAACATGGTGGAAAAAAGGGTGCAGGATCGGGTGCAGACTACAGCCGCACCGAGTCGCACTGAGTCGCACGAAACAAAATCCAAACCTGTTGTAAGCCCTTGCAATTGCGAGAGTAAACAGGAGCTTGCGACACCATGCGAAAAGGTGCAAAATCAACCCGACTGGGCGATACAGGACTCGAACAAAAAAACACAAAGCAAGTCAGATAAAGAACTTA
>CAZJIR010000187.1:0-263 GCA_964546095.1 uncultured Pirellulales bacterium | reverse complement strand
CGGATATTCAGGAAGCGGCAAAAATGACGCTGTTAAATGATGCTGAAAACATGGTAAAAAAAAAGGGTGCATAATCGGGTGCAGATTACAGCGGAACGGCCTTGCACTGGTTCGCATGAAACACAAGATGAAACTATTCTAAGCCCTTGTAATAGCGAGAGTAAGCAAGACTTTGCGAGACAATGCGAAAACACGCAAAAACCCAAAAAATGGGCCGGGTTGGATTCGAACCAACGTAGGCTCACGCCAACGGGTTTACAGCC
>CAZJIR010000186.1:0-6111 GCA_964546095.1 uncultured Pirellulales bacterium | reverse complement strand
CGGAGGCGCTGAAAGCCCAGGCAATCGCGGCGAGAACTTATTGCTTTTATACTAAAAAGCGATTCGGCAGCAATCGTACATGGGACATGAAAAAAACGGCAGCACATCAGGTATATCGAGGGCTAAGCGCCGAGTCGGCCCAGGTATGGGACGCCGTCAATCAAACAAAAGGCCAGACTCTAACCTGTAAACAAAACGACGGCACCGAAGATATTTTCCCCGCTTACTATAGCTCAACCTGCGGCGGCCATACCGAAAACAGCAAAAATGTGTTCGGCGATTCCTTCGAGCCGCTCATCGGCGTATCCTGCCCCTATTGCAGGGATGTTGCAAAACCCAAATTTTTCTTCTGGCCTGTAATCCAATTCGATAAGACTGATGTGATAACCAAACTGTTACAAAGGTATCCAAGTCTAAAACAACTTGGTGAAATCATAGACATAACTACCGACAGGCAAAGTGACTACGCAGAATTTTCCCGACTCACCAATATTAAAATCTCCGGCTCAAACGGCAAAAGTGACTTTTTAAGAGCCGAATACTTTCGTCTGGCAATCGACCCTACCGGCCGAAAAGTGAAAAGCACAATTTACCAGCTTATTACACAGGACGATAAATGGTCGTTTATATCCGGCAGAGGCTGGGGACACGGCGTGGGGATGTGCCAATGCGGCGCTCAAGGGATGGCAAGAAAAGGCAAAAACGCAGAGCAAATACTTTACTATTACTATCCGGGCTCAAAAATTACCAAATTATATTGAGATGAGTAACTTCGAAGTCTTACATAAAGATTCAGGCTCAGCAGCCAGGCTTGGATTATTAACTACTGCGCACGGGCAGGTCGAAACTCCGGTTTTTATGCCCGTGGGCACCGCCGGGGCGGTAAAAGGTATCACTCCACAACAGCTTAAAGAAACCGGCTGCGAACTTGTCCTGGCAAATACGTACCATCTGCTGCTCAGACCCGGATTTGATACTGTCGAAAAAATCGGCGGACTGCATAAATTTATGTCCTGGGATGGACCGATACTGACCGACAGCGGTGGATATCAGGTGTTCTCTTTAAGCTCGCTAACTAAAATCGACGACGATGGTGTTGAATTTGCCAGCCATATTGACGGGAAAAAAATATATCTGAATGCCGAAATCGCAACAGACATACAAAATAGATTAGGCGCCGACATAATAATGTGCTTCGATGAGTGCACACCATTTCCTATCGACAGGCCGCAACTTAAAACAGCCGTAGATAGAACTATCGCCTGGGCAAAACGCGCAAAAGAAGCGCATAAAAATCCCAACCAACTGCTTTTTGCCATCGTCCAGGGTGGAATAGACGCTGAATTACGAACATACTGCACATCGGAGCTTGTCAAGACGGGTTTCAATGGATATGCTATCGGCGGGTTAAGTGTGGGCGAAGGGCATGAGAATATGGCAAAAACCGTTACTCACACAGTGAAGCTCTTGCCTCATGATAAACCACGTTATCTTATGGGTGTCGGTACGCCGGCGGATATTATTGCCGCCGTCAAAGCAGGTGTCGATATGTTCGACTGTGTTTTGCCGACCAGAAACGGACGAAACGCCTTTGCCTTTACACAAAACGGCGGCTTGCGACTTAGGAACAGTGTACATATAGACGACACCAGACCAATTGAGACTGACTGCGATTGTTACTGCTGCAGAAACTTCAGCCGGGCCGCGTTAAGGCATTTCTTCAATTCGGGAGAAATGCTCGGGCCAATCCTTGTGTCCCTGCATAATCTGAGGTTTTACCAGAAGCTAATGGCTGGTATAAGACAAGCTATACAAAGAAATGAGCTTGCCGACTGGACAAATATAATTGATTATTGATAAAAAGATAAAAAGTGGTTAGTATTTGCCATTTAACCGTCGGAAAAACCGCCGGTTATCTCAATATAAAACCTGAAATACAATATTACGAAGGGAAATAAAAATGAACAATATATGGATATTGGCACAGGCAGGCGGCAACGAGGAGCCTTCCACCATTACATCAGAACCAGTTACTTCAGAGCAGACCACCACTACAACAACTCAGGCAGACCCCAAAAGTACAGAGGGCATACAACAGAAAAAAAGCCCTTTTGGCAGCTACGGGCAATTTATTTTTCTTGGTCTGATGTTCGTTCTGATGTACATGATACTTTTCAGAGGGCCTCGAAAGAAACAACAGCAGCATAAACAAATGGTCCAAACCCTGGCAAAAAACGACAAGGTCAGAACAATCGGCGGTATAATCGGAACTGTTGTCGATATTAAAGGCGATGAGGTTACGCTTAAAATCGACGAGTCGAATAATACTAAAATCAAAGTTCTATCTTCCGCAATCGGCAGGAATGTCTCGAAAGAAAAGTCGTAAATCAGCAATAGTAATAGTTTTGATGAATGAGTATATGCACTAACGTATAATACGAAGAAGTCATGAATAAGAAACTGACAATAAAAATAACTCTAATTATCCTTTTGGTGTTCGCCGGGATTTTTCTTCTGTTCGCTGGCGTGGTTTCCACTATATATATCGCCGGAAAAACACGCATGTGGATACTTACAAGGGATATGACGGGCGGAACGAGGCTTGTCTATGAAGTTGACACCATAGATATAAGCGACGAGGAAAGGAAAGACCTGTCGCGAAAAATGATAGCCGTTTTGAGACGACGAATCGACCCACGTGGGAACCTGCCAATAATATGGCGGCCCCTGGGCAACACACGCTTCGAAATACAAATATCCCCTGCAGCAGGGCCATCTGCCCCACAAGACGTCCAGCATATGTTAAAAGGCGCTGGAATACTGGAATTCAGAGTACTGCCTACAGAGGGGCATCCTGACGTAGATATGGATCTTATGGCCAGCTATGCCGAAAGACTCAAGGAAAAAGGACCGAGCTACGCCTCAGACACTAATTATATATGGTGCGAGATAGAAAATATCGACACCTGGAAATCAGTCGATGACGAAAGGCGACCTTCAATCGTTGCAGAATTCGGTGAAAAATATTACGTCCTGGCAAGCAATAAGATAAATGAAAGTGTACTACACAGCCCCAATACAAGACAGTGGAAATTAGAGAAGGTCAATCCGTCAATCGACTCGATGGGTCGAAGGGCTATCGGTTTTCTGCTTGACGATAGGGGTGGCAATTTATTCGGCAATGTAACGGGGGAAAATATTGGCAAGCCCCTCTGTATCCTGCTCGATGGCACTGCAATATCGGCACCAAATATCAAAACCAGAATACCAAAACAGGGTATAATAACGGGCAGTTTCACTCAAACAGAAATCGATGATATGGTCAACAAGCTAAACGCCGGCTCTTTACCCGCCCGGCTGATAGAGCAGCCTATTTCTGTAAACACAATCGGCCCATCCATAGAAGCCGATAAAACTGATAAAAATACAGAAATCGAAGGGAATGTGTCGAAAGATAAATCGTAAATCAGTAAATGTATGGATGAGCGAACACATATACGCATTAATGTAATATGAGGAAGTCATGAATAAGAAACTGATGCCGAAAATAATTTTAATCATTGTTTTGGTGGTTGTTGCAATCTGGACTTTATATCCACCAAACAAGACCCTCAAGCCCGGCATAGACCTAGCGGGCGGGACAAGTCTTATCTATGAAATTGACACACACGGCCTTACAGAAGCAGAAAAGAAAGACTTAGCACCAAGGATGATAACGGTCCTCCGAAGACGAATAGACCCAGCCAACATTCAAAACCTTCTATGGCGACCTCAGGGCAGCACACGCTTCGAAATACAGATGCCCCTGGCAAGCGCAGAAGCCCGCACCAAACGGCAGAATTACGAAAACATTCGCAATGAACTGCTGGTCAAAAACATAAGCCGCTCCAAGATTATACGGTCTCTCGATTTGCCAGCGGAAGAGCGTCTCGATGCTTTCAAGGGTTTTGCACAGGATGACCCTAACAGATTGGAAATTCTCCAGAGCCTTGCCGGTTTTTACGACGAACGCAAGGTTCTGCAAAATCAAAGGGATGAATTAAATAACCAGATTACATACGCTGAAGACAAAATTTCCCTGGTCGGACTCGACCTGGAAAAGATAAAAACAAACAGAATCAATTGGGCCAATTTAAACGAACAACAATTGCAGGAGACACTGAAAGGCCTCACCGATGTCAATGAAACTCTTGACATGCTGGCTGATTATATAAAAAGCTACGCGGACTGGTCCCTGGCCGTTAATCAACTGACCGACCCTAACAAGAATACCGCATACAAAGAAGCCATAATGTCTATCGACCAGCTGAACCTCAGTGAAGACCAGTTAAATATCTGCCTCGAATTGTCAGCTAAGTCACCGGAACGCAAAGAGAAAATTGAAAAGCTCAAAACGGATTTCCCCGACAGAGATAAGGAAATTGACAATGTGGTCAAAGTATTTGATGAATATCGTCCTTTCAGAGGCAGGCTCGATGACCCGAAAGACCTGCAGCGCATGCTTAAAGGCGCCGGCATACTGGAGTTCAGAATACTTCCAACACAGGGACATCCTGACATAGATATAGACCTGATGTTGAGCTACGCGGAAAGACTCAAAGAAAAAGGGCCAAGATATGCCTCAGATAATAATTATTTATGGTGTGAGATAGAAAATATCGACGATTGGAATGCAGTCGACAACGAAAAGCGACCTGCAATCGTTGCAGAATTCGGCGATAAATATTACGCCCTCGCGAGCAACAAGACAAATGAAACCATGCTACACAACCCCAATACAAGACAGTGGAAACTGGAGAAGGCCAATCCATCAACAGACAGAATGGGCCGAAGGGCTATCGGTTTTTTACTTGACGACAGAGGGGGAAATTTATTCAGCAATGTAACGGGGAAAAATATTGGCAAGCCCCTTTGTATCCTGCTCGATGGAATTGCAATATCGGCCCCAAATATCGAAAGCAGAATACGCAGACAGGGTATAATCACGGGCGGCTTCAGTCAAATACAAGTCGAGGACATGGTCAATAAACTCAACGCCGGCTCTTTGCCCGCCCGGCTGATAGAGCAGCCTATCTCGGCAAATACAATCGGTCCATCCATCGGTGCCGACAATCGTGACCAGGGCATCAAAGCCGGCTTTATAGGCCTTGCAGCGGTCATTGTATGTATGGCGATTTATTATTGTTTAGCCGGCTCAATTGCAGATTTGGCATTGCTTATGAATATGCTTTTCGTCTTAGCGATAATGGCAGGTGTGAGAGCAACTTTCACATTGCCCGGAATCGCGGGTATCATACTAACCATCGGTATGAGTGTAGATGCCAATGTGCTTGTTTTTGAAAGAATCCGCGAAGAGCAATTAAAAGGCTCATCTCTGAGAATCGCTATCACAAACGGGTACCAAAGAGCATTCCGAACCATTTTTGACGCCAACCTGACTACATTTATCACTGCCGCCATCCTTTACTGGCGCGCATCTGAAGAAGTTAAGGGCTTTGCTATTGTGCTTATGCTCGGTATCGCATCAAGTATGTTCACTGCGTTGTTCGTAACGCGAGTAATCTTTGATTTTCTTTTATCCAAGAGAATTATCAAAGACCATTTATTAATGCTGCGTTTGATACACAAGCCAAATGTAAACTGGATGCGTTCCAGACCGATTTTCTTTGGCGTCTCGATTGTGCTAATCGCAGCAGGTTTGACCGTATTCTTCACAAGAGATAATCTTAAAAATAACAAATATGATATCGAGTTCACCGGTGGAACGAGCGTCCAGATACATCTAATAGAACCGCTGGCCAGACAGGAAGTTGAAGACAAAATCCATAAAATAGGAACTGATTTGAACAACCCGGCACTGGCAACAGCAACTGTCTATAGCATCGGAAAATCAAATAAACAATACGAAGTCAATACCACCGAAACAAATAAAATAATCGTTACAGTTACCTTGCCACAAGCCAACCAGCAAACAGATGTCGAGCTAACGGGCGCAATCAGAAAGGCCCAGGAGCAATTTAGCGGCGAACTAAGCAATCTGCTTGTAACACAGGACACGGACAATCCTGCACAATTCGTGATAACTACGAGCCAGATGAATCAATCGCTGGT
>CAZJIR010000185.1:0-6112 GCA_964546095.1 uncultured Pirellulales bacterium | reverse complement strand
TAAGTTGTGTAACTCGGTTAATACACCTGCAGTAAAGAGAGGAGTCCCGTTTCTAATCGTGAAGTTCTTATGAATACTTTCGCAGCGGTTATGACAGGCAAAGGCACCGGTGCAATATCGACCGTTCAAGTCTTTGGTGATTCAGCGGAGGTTGTCGTAAAGAAAATATTCACACCGGCAGGAGTAGAGCCAACAAAATTCAAAACCGGTAAAATACTTCTCGGCACAATAACCGACGGTACTGAAACCATAACCATCGACCAGGTTACTATCGGTTGTGAGCAGGTCAACAGTTTCGCAATAAACTGCCACGGTAACCCGCTTATTGTATCTGACATAATGCAACTCCTCAGCCGGTACGGAGCCACGCTGCTGAGCGCAGAGCAGCTTCTTGCGAAAATTACATCCGCCCAAAAACCTAAAAATACAATCGCTGTCGAAGCTAAGCTGGCGCAGGTGAATGCTACGACTATCGAGGGCACAAAAATCATCTTAAACCAAATCGAAAACGGTCTAAGTGAAAAGGCACCAAGCTGGCTTGAAGATATAAACGATGCATCCCTCGAAAAAATCAGGGGCGAATCGAAACAAATTCTGCAACAAAGTCAAACAGCTAAGCTTATTATTTATGGCTGTACAGTGGTTTTGGCAGGCCCACCGAATACCGGCAAAAGCACGCTTTTAAATTATCTGGCAGGCCGACAAAAAGCAATAGTAACAGACATTAAAGGCACAACACGAGACTGGGTTACGGCGCAATATCGAACCGAAACTTTGTCTTTAGAGTTGATTGATACAGCAGGACTGGGTGAAGAGCTTCTTAGTTCCGAAGATACTATTGAGGAAGCTGCTCAGAGAAAAAGCATTGAGGTTTTGGAAAGGTCGGACCTGATACTGCTCGTTCTGGATAACAGCCAAACAAATGAGCAGCTTGATGAAAGAATCATAGAAAAAATCTCCGAGAAAAAAGTAATCACCGTTTTAAATAAGTGTGATTTACCTGCTAAATTCGGCGCAGGCAAACTACCTAAAATTTTGTCGAAAACCGTGCAAATAAGCGCTAAAGAAGGCACAGGAATCGAGAATCTGCTGGAAAAAATCCGGCAAATTACAGGCGTTGCCGATTTCAACTCGAAAAGCACTGTTTGTTTTACAGACAGACAGAAAAATCTATTAGAGCAATTAATAAATTCCAAATCAAAGCAACAGGCGGCTTCAATCATAACAGAGTTGTTAAACGGCCGACTTCGTGTATAATCTGCTTCTATGGCCTTAAATACCGAAAAACTTACGCCTGCGATGAGGCAGTTTCATAAGTTCAAGCAAAAACATCCGGACTGTGTTCTGTTTTTTCGCATGGGCGATTTCTATGAGACCTTTTATGAAGACGCCAAAACCTGTTCAAAGGTTCTCGGATTGACTCTGACCAGCAGGAGCAAGGGCAGTAATCCCACCCCGTTGGCAGGAGTACCTTATCACGCCGTCGAGGGGTATCTGAAAAAGATGTTACAGGCCGGTTACAGAGTGGCGGTTTGCGAACAGGTCGAAGACCCGAAAACAGCAAAGGGTGTCGTCAAACGAGATGTTGTACGAATCGTAACGCCCGGTACGTTGACCGACGATATTTTATTGACCGCCAAAGAGGATAATTTTCTCTGCGCTGTCAGTCTTAGCCAAAAACAAAAAGCAGCAATAAGCTGGGTCGATATTTCGACGGGTCACTTTTTTGTTCAGGAGCTATATGAAAAAAAGCTGCTCGATGAGCTGCTGCGCCTGTCACCCGCTGAGTGCCTGCTGGCCGATAGGCGCGGTGAGCTATTCGAAGCAGAAACTAAAAAGCTCATCAAAGACATTACACAATTAACTAACGCTATTGTCACCGAGCGCCCGGGCTGGTACTTCGACCCTTATCAGGCAAGACAGCGGCTGACCAAACACTTTGGCACAGCTACACTCGAAGGCTTCGGCATCAGCGATGGTGACGATGGCCTTATCTGCCCTGCCGGCGCTATTATCGAATATCTCAACGAGACACAAAAAACCGCGCTGGGCCATATCAGAAACCTGAAAAAAATAAGTCATCGAAACTTTCTGCAAATCGACCCGACAAGCCTTCGGTCTCTGGAAATACTGCGAACAATCAGAACCGAGAGCCAGAAAGGCTCGCTGCTGGACTGTCTCGATGAGACAATAACAGGCATGGGGGGCAGGATGTTCAGAAACTGGCTTTGTATGCCGTTGTGTGACATCGGTGCCATTGAGATGCGGCAGGATGGCATCGAGGAAATAAAAGAATCGTCCGGCAAATTAACTGACATTCGCAAACTGCTGTCTAATATTTCCGACACGGAGCGAATAGCAGCCCGTATCAGCACTTTCAGGGCATCTCCGAGAGATTTGGTTGCACTTGCAGCAACGCTTCGGCAGGTGCCGATGCTGCGAGAAATCCTGGAGCAATTCGGCTCCGATTTACTCGTGCAATTAGCAGGTCTGTGTGACAGTATGGACGAATTGGCTGAGCTGCTCGAATCGGCAATCAAGCCGGAGCCTCCAACGCATCTTCGCGACGGCGGCGTAATAAAAGCAGGCTTTTCGGAAAAGCTTGACCAACTAAGGTCAATCTCAAAAGACGGCCAAAGCTGGCTTAGAAATTATCAGAAGGAACAGATTGAACAGACCGACATTACAAATCTAAAAATCGGGTACAATAAGGTCTTCGGCTATTATATCGAAGTGAACCACTCAGCAGCCGATAAGGTGCCCGCCGACTATGTTCGTAAGCAAACAATTAAAAACGCAGAGCGCTATATCACCGAAAGGCTTAAAGAATACGAAACCAAGGCTCTGGATGCTGAGGAAAAGGCACTCGAACTGGAGCAGGAGCTTTTCGAGCAGCTTCGCCATCAATGCTTACAATATGTAAGCCGACTACAGGGACTTGCAGATACTATCGCACAATGTGACTGCCTGGCCAGCCTTGCGTATTTAGCCAAGCGGCGAAACTACATCCGCCCAAAAGTTACCAAAGATGGGGAGCTTATCATTCACGAAGGCAAACATCCGGTATTGGCTGAAACGCTCGGAGCGGAGTTTGTGCCGAACGATATCGAGCTTGGTGACGGAGCCGGTGACATACTCGTTATTACAGGCCCAAACATGAGCGGTAAAAGCACTTATATAAGACAGGCGGCGCTTCTGGTCGTGATGGCACAGGCCGGGTCATTTATTCCTGCCAAAGATGCCGAGATAGGACTGGTGGACAGAATCTTTACACGTGTGGGCGCCTCTGATGAACTCGTTCGAGGCCAATCGACTTTCATGGTCGAAATGACCGAGACAGCGAATATTATCAACAACGCAAGTGACAAGTCGCTGGTTATTCTCGACGAGGTCGGACGAGGAACGAGTACTTACGACGGCCTGTCACTGGCGTGGGCGATTACCGAACATATTGCAAACAAGATACAATGTAGAACGCTTTTTGCAACGCATTATCACGAATTAACAGAATTAGCCGAGCTGTTTAAGAATGTGAAAAATTGCAATGTTGCTGTTCGTGAATGGATGGATGAGGTAGTATTTTTGCATAAGATTTTGCCGGGCGGGACCGATAAAAGCTACGGTATCCATGTTGCTAAACTGGCAGGACTACCAAAAACCATTCTCGAAAGGAGTAAAGAAATTTTGGAAGAACTGGAGAGCACCTTCCAGAAAGAAGCCACCGGCGAGCACCTTTCCCGTCATAAGACAAAAGAGCCGGACCAGAACCTGTTATTTGTGGAGAGGCATAAAAGTATTCTTGACAAGCTCAGCGCTATGGACATTAATAACCTCACACCCCTCGAAGCAATCAATATGCTCGAACAAATAAGAAAGGAAATTAACAACCAGCAATTGTAATCCATAAATTCTCCTTATATAATAAGCCCAAAAGGCTAACCTATGATAAGTAACGAGATATTACTCAAGGTCAAGGAACAGCTGGTAGATGGCTTCTACCCGAACCGAATTATCCTTTTCGGCTCACAAGCCAGAGGCACGGCCGATGATCGTAGTGACGTTGATATTCTGGTCGTATGTTCATTTAAGGGCAAGCGCCGTCATTTAATGCTCGAAATGGACAGAGCTCTGAGCGGCCTTGATTATGCATTTGACGTACTAATTTTGACCCCCGAAGAATTCCAACGAGATTCTCTCATCCCGGGAACTGTAGGAAGATACGCTTACAAGGAAGGGAAAGTCCTTTATGAGCGAAACTAATTTGGAAATCTTGAAAAAAGTGATGCAATGGCTAAGTCACGCCGACGAAGACCTGAACCTAGCTTCCCACGCACTTGGCCTTGGTGCTAAGAGTCCTTATCGTTTAATCGCCTATCACGCTCAGCAATGTGCCGAAAAGTGCCTTAAAGCTTTCCTGGTTTATCATCATGTGGATTTCCCGTACACTCATAATATCAGGAGACTGCTGAAATTTTGTGCAGAACATGCAACATGGACTGATACCCTCAAAGATGCGGAAGAACTGACACCCTATGCCATTACAGCTCGCTATCCGGGAGAGGACGAAGAGGTAACGAAATCTGAAGCCCAAAGAGCAATCGAGATCGCCCAGCAGGTTCGCAAGCAAGTGCGAACAGCTCTTCAGCAACTTGGTGTGGATTTATCGTAGCAGATAGGAATCACAAATCCTTCCTCGAAAAACCGGCCTCAACCGACATTAATAAACTAACACCGATTGAAGCGATTAATTTGTTAAATAAAATAAAAGAAGGAATCGATGAAACATAAAATTAAAAAACCGGCAAAAAAGACAAATCTGTCTGATAGTGAATTATACAAAGCTGCAAAGCAAAAATCCAACGTTATAGATGCCTGTATAATTTCACCTTCTGATGTCGAAACCGCCCCCTGGGTCAGGCTCAAATGCAAGTTCGGATGTAATGGATATGGCCAGACATTAGTTTGCCCACCCTATACGCCAACACCAAAGCAGATGAGGGAGGTTCTGGATTCGTACAGCCGGGCGGTTCTGATACATTTTGAGAAGGAACAAAAAATAAAAGCCACGGTGGATGAGATAAAAACGACGGTGGTTGAGCTTGAGCGAGAATTCTTTCTACGCGGTGCCTGGAAGGCGTTCGGGCTTGGGGCGGGTTCGTGCAGTCTCTGTGAAGAATGCAACTTAAAAGAACAACTGTGCAGGTATGCGAAGCGGGCCCGGCCGGCAATGGAAGCGTGCGGGATAGATGTTTTCTCAACAGTGAAAAAAGTCGGCTTTCCTATAGAAGTTGTGCGAACAAGGGAGCAGTGTCCGAACTATTATGGATTGATACTGGCTGATTAGTTCGTTTTAATATATATAATTGTGGTGCGGAAAAATCATTTTAGCCGTTCCGTTCGATGCTGTGTTGAAATATTAATAATTTCCTTTTAAGAAGAAAGGGGGAAATACCATGAAACACACCCTAAAATCAAAACTGGTTATTCTGTGCGGCCTTGTGTTATTGCTATCCGGCTGCACACAGGTCGAAATCACCGGCAGAAAACAGTTCAATCTTGTTCCCGATTCACTAATAAATCCGATGAGCTTCCAGTCCTATAGCGAGTTTCTCACTCAGAACAAGGCCAGCGACGATTTCAGTAAAACACAAATGGTCAAGCGCGTCGGCAGCAGGATTCAAAAGGCCGTAGAACAGTACTGCGTCGAAAACTGCATAGAAGACCGACTGGAAGGATACGAATGGGAATTCAATCTCATCGAAGATGAACAGTTAAATGCCTGGGCCATGCCGGGCGGAAAGATGGCCGTCTATACGGGTATCCTGGAAGTAACGCAAACCGAAGCGGGCCTGGCTGTGGTGATTGGCCATGAAATTGCACACGCCTTCGCAAAGCACGGGGCCGAGAGAATGACCCATGGGCTTCTTGTGGATTTAGGGGGCATGGCGTTATCGAAGGCTTTGGCAAGCAGACCCGCGCAAACACAGAATCTGTTTTTGCAATCCTACGGCATAGGCACGCAGGTCGGCGTATTACTGCCTTTCAGCAGGACCCATGAAAATGAGGCCGACCATCTGGGACTGATTTTCATGGCGATGGCAGGCTATGACCC
>CAZJIR010000184.1:0-6120 GCA_964546095.1 uncultured Pirellulales bacterium | reverse complement strand
TCTTTGTTTTTAACTCTCGTTGAGAGAATCCAGGAGTTCAAATCTGTGGTTTGCCGGTTCGGAGCTAAAACACCGGGTGATTTTATCTACAAAAATACACTTTTTGGCTCCTGGCAGCAGATTAACGGCGTGGATATGAAACTCACGGTTGACCAGGCAAACGGCAATTGGGACGGTAATGTCGGCGTGGTTACTACTATACTAAAACCTGATGATGTGAGCATTCAAAATGCCGTAGCTGTGGTTTGTGGCCCGCCGATTATGATGAAATTCGCAACCTTGAAATTATTGGAATTCGGATTCAGACCTGAGCAGATTTATCTTTCTATGGAAAAGAATATGAGCTGTGGAGTAGGTAAATGCGGCCATTGTATGTTAGGTAAATATTATGTTTGCAAAGACGGCCCTGTCTTTACCTATGACCAGATAAAAGATTATCCAAATATTTGGGATTAAAACATAACGCATACAAGTGAAGCACGGGATACGAAATTATGGGTGCGAAGTTAATAGTTGATTTGGCAAAATGCACAATTCAAGATGAATCTCATGTGCAATGTTCGTACAAACACCATCCTGGGAATAAAGGATTCGATTCGTTGCTTGAAATGATTCGTTTCGCCCTGATATGTCGCAGATGCAAAGCTGCACCGTGTATAAACGCCTGTCCTCAGGGGGCATTGGAGAAAGTACCTACTGATAATAATGATGCAGGTATTCTTAAGCGGGCAAATATGTTATGCACTGGTTGCGGAAGTTGTGCGATAGCTTGCCCGTTTGGAACGATATATACGGATTTAATACCTTTTCCAAGTAGTGTTTGCGATGTTTGCAGGGGCAGGTTGGCGCCTGGTGAAAAGCCTTTGTGCGTCAATACTTGTAAGGATGGAAGCATAAATTACAACGAAATTGAGGTAAAAGGTGATTTAATAGAGGTTTTTAAAGATATCGTTGTCAAGGTTTCCGGTGGCATTTTGTGGGAGCCGTTTTTAAGGGAAAGGGAAAAGGCAGAGAGATGATTGAGGCATTACAGAATTTATTCTGGATTCTGATTTTTCCAGGGTTTGTGTTCACTATCGTTGTGGGATTGGTTGCTTCCTGGATAGTTCGAAAAGTCAGTGCCCTGGTGCAATGGCGAGTTGGTCCACCACTCTTACAACCTTTATACGACATTATGAAGCTGATGGGCAAGGAAACACTCATACCCCAGGATGCACAACGAGCTGTCTTTCTCGCAGCCCCATTTGTAGGTCTGGCGGGTGTCTTGTTACTTTCTACAATGCTCTGGCGGATAACTATTGCCCCGGAAACAAACTTTGTCGGTGATATCATTGTAGCTATTTATCTAATGGTTTTGCCTTCGTTGGCGTTGATTCTCGGTAGTAGTGCCAGTGCCAATCCCCATGCGGCTATCGGTACCAGCAGGGAAATGAAGCTTGTTATGGGCTACGAATTGCCGCTTGTGCTGGCTTTTATCGTGGTAATTATAAAAACTGGTGGTCAATTGAAATTAGCTGCAATTGCCGGATACACTCCGGCCCTTAGTATCTCCGGTATGTTGGCGTTTTTAGCTGCGTTGCTATGTGTTCAGGCGAAACTCGGGTTTGTCCCGTTCGATATAGCTGAGTCGGAAACAGAAGTGGCAAGCGGCATAATTATTGAGTATTCAGGTACTTTACTTGCTGTTTGGAAGATTATGCAGGCAATGATGCTGGTTGCACTTCCATTATTTTTGGTAATGGTATTTCTTGGAGGATTCGGCACAGCGGGATGGCCATTAGTATCGGGTATTGGCAAATATGTCTTGGTTCTGGTCCTGTTGATTTTAATAAAGAATACGAACCCGCGTGTGCGAATTGACCAGGCAATGAAGTTCTTCTGGGTTTATTGCGGTATTATTTTGGTAGTCGCTGTTATACTTGCATCAATAGGCAATTATTATGGCATCAACTGGCTATAAGGTGAATTTATGAGCTGGAAAATATCTTCATTGAAAAAATCAATATGGGTCTTCCATGTTAATACCGGTGCGTGCAACAATTGCGACATCGAAATTGTGAATTTGCTCACGCCGAGGTATGACGTTGAAAGGTTTGGCATCAAATTAGTAGGTTCACCACGACATGCTGATGCTTTACTCGTAACCGGCGTAGGTACTGCACAGGCGGCTCCGCGATTACAGGAAGTATATCGACAAACCCCGAAACCTTGTGTTGTCTTTGCTATAGGGGCTTGTGCTTGCGGCACAGGAATATTTAACGGTGCTTACCACGTGGTCGGCCCGGTGGATAAGATAATCAGAGAAGTTGACCCTAATGCAATTATTGCTTATGTGCCGGGCTGTCCGCCGAAACCGGAAGCTATGATTTCCGGTGTGGTAAAGATGCTGTCGGTTTTATAACGGGATGGGAGTATGAACCAGGAAGAATTAAATAACAAATTGTCGCAAATAAGGGATAAACTCATAGGTGCAGAGCATAAATCGGATAGTAGAATCTATCTTTTATGTGAGGCGGAAAACAGTTACGCAGTCAACAAATTCCTGTTTGAAGATGTGCCTTTAAGGTTTCTAATTGCTACGGGGATTGACTCTGAGGATTGCTTTGAAGTTCTATATCATTTTTCTAATGACGAGACTGGTTGTGTTGTGACTGTTAAAGCCTTTATCCGTGACCGTGAAAATCCGGCTATCGAATCTATTACACCTTTTTTACCGGGTGCCGAGTGGATAGAAAGGGAGATACACGATATTTTAGGTATCGAAATTAAGAATCATCCGAATATGAGACGGCTAATTCTGGCGGATAATTGGCCTGAGGGTGTTTATCCGTTAAGGAAAGAAGTGAAAAAATGAAAGAGACTGTTAATGTTCATAAACCGGTTCTTGCAGTTGGGCCGTTTCACCCGCTGCAGGAAGAGATGGAATTTTTTCAATTGACCGTCGATGGTGAAATTGTAACGGATATTGACGTAAGGATATCCTACAACCATCGAGGTATTGAAAAACTTAGTGAAACGCTTCAATATGACCAGGTTCCTTTTTTAGTGTCACGTATATGTGGAATTTGTTCGGCTTCACATCCTTTGGCTTACATTAATGCGGTCGAAGAGATTGCCGGTGTAACCCCACCTGACCGTGCTCAATATGTTCGAGTTATCATCAACGAGCTTGAGCGCATCCATAGTCATCTGTTATGGGTGGGTCTTGGCGGGCACTTTATCGGTTATGATACTGTCTTTATGTGGGCATGGAAATATCGTGAGCCGGTGCTCGATTTATTGGAAGAGATAACGGGCAACAGAAATAACTATGGAAATGTCAGGGTTGGCGGCTGCCGGGAAGATATCCCCAATGAGCTTATTCCTAAGATGTTGAAGGATCTCGACTTTCTCGAAAAGAAAATTGAAATGCTCACAAAGGCAGTGCTTGATGACCCTATATTGCACGCCCGTCTAAAGGGTGTAGGCACGCTGAGCTATAAGGATGCTGTTGATTATGCCGTTGCAGGACCGACCGCCAGGGGCAGTGGCATTGATATAGACGTAAGGCGCGATGACCCTTATGCTGCTTATAATGATTTAGATTGGAATGTGATTACACGCCCCGAAGGCGATGTTTTTGCAAAAGCAGTTGTTCGCCTTCTCGAGGTCTTGGAGGCTATTAAGATAACTAGACAAGCTCTCAAGAAGCTTCCTGATGGTCCTATTGCGATAGAGGTTAAGGAGATACCACCAGGCGAGGGGTGTGGTCGTGCAGAAGCTCCGAGAGGTGAGACTTTTCATTATGTCCGCAGTGACGGCGGCAACAGGCCGGTTCGCCATAAGGTCAGAGCACCGAGTTATGTCAATGTTCCTTCTTTCAGGGCCTCGTGTATTGGTCAGCATATTGCCGATGTTACTATTACACTTGCGTCGGTTGACCCTTGCTATAGCTGTACCGAAAGGTTGGCTGTAGTCGATGGACATAACAATATTGTGCATGATTATGAGGCATTGTTGAAGTTGTCTCGTGAGAAAACGGCACGGATTAAAAAAGAAACCGGTGCGCCTGAGATTAATCTGGAGGATTTGTAAATTGGAACAGCAGGTTAATATTCTCTGTACTATTGTCTTTTTGCCAATGATTGTGGGTTTTGTTCTGCTTTTTTTGCCGAATAAGCTCAAATCTGTATCCAGATTTTTAGCACTGATTATCTCAGTTGTTACTTTTATTCTGGGCATCAAGATATTTACCGGCGGAGCATCTGATTACTCCTGGTCTATCCTGACATTGAATGGTTTGGAGTTAAACTTGTTGCTTAGCGTTAAACCATTGGGAGCATTTATATTAATGTTTGCAATGGGTTTTGGTCTGCTGATAACTTTGTATTCGTTAAAATCGGTCGCTTCGAATGCAAAGCGGGTAAACGAATTTTATGGTTCGATTTTGCTTACCATAGGCGGCTCGGCGGGGATATTGCTTTCGAATCATTTATTGTTTCTACTGATATTTTGGGAAATTGTAACTGTTTCGTTGTATATTTTAATCACAACTGGTGGTAAAAATTCCAATTTTGCTGCCACGAAAAGTTTCGCAATGATAGGTGCATCCGATGCTGCTTTTATGCTCGGCGTATTTATGGTATGGGCCCTTTCAGGTACATTTGTTATATCTGATATCAACTTGGCTACGACTTCGACTTTCCAGATTATAGCTTTCCTGTTGCTTATGACAGCCGCCATCACGAAAGCCGGGGCAATGCCCTTGCACACATGGGTGCCAACCAGCGGTGAATACGCCCCAACCTCCGTAGTGGCGCTTTTACCCGCTGCACTCGACAAACTACTGGGTATTTATCTGCTGGTAGTTATCGTAAGGCCTGATAAAGGAATTTTTGTACTTAACTCGACGGCCTTAAGTATGGTCCTGACGATTATTGGCGCAGCGACAATAATCATTGCCGTAATGGTTGCTATGGTTCAGCACAATCTCAAGAGGCTTCTGTCTTTCCACGCTGTTAGTCAGGTGGGATATATGATACTTGGCATAGCCACACTCACTCCGGTCGGTATCGCTGGTGGCGTATTCCATATGCTCAACAACGCTATCTATAAATGCTGTTTGTTCCTTTGTGGTGGGGCGGTTGAGCAGCAAACAGGTACAGCCGAACTCGATAGACTCGGAGGTCTGGGCAGTAAAATGTCATGGACATTCTCCGCCTGTCTAATTGCTGCTCTGAGCATTTCAGGCATCCCTCCATTGAACGGATTTGTATCGAAGTGGATGGTCTATCAGGGCGTAATTCAGATGGGGACCGAGCAGGCCAGCTTGGCGGCCAGGCTTTGGCCCCTATGGCTGGTTACAGCAATGTTCGGTAGTGCTCTTACTCTTGCTTCGTTCGTAAAAATCATACACTCAATATTCCTTTCACGCCTGCCGGATAAACTAAAAGATATAAAGATAAAGGAAGTTTCACCGTTGATGACCATTCCTATGATGATACTTGCTTTGCTGTGTGTGTTCTTCGGGATTCGTTATGATTTACCGCTTAAGTGGTTCATTTATCCTGCTTTAAATATAACTGACACTGTTATCTTCGGCATCTGGGATTCCGGTCTGGCCACTATATTAATAATAATCGGTGTTGGTCTTGGAGTTCTTATTTGGTTGATTGCCAAATTGTCGAAAAATGTCAGGACAGTGCCTACCTGGACTTGTGGTGAAATTCAGAATAATGATGACATGATAATACCCGGGACACATTTCTACAAGACTGTGTCGCGAATGGGTGGCTTGAAACAGCTTTACAAAGGCCAGGAAAAAGGATATTTCGATACATACGATCAAAGCCGAAGGTGTGGGCTGAGCCTGACGAATTTTCTACGATGGCTTCATTCCGGAATGCTGCCGATGTATTTAACATGGGTGACCTTGGGATTATTGATTATTATTTTTGTAGTTTGCAAAGTTCTGTGAGGTCAATATGACTATATTCTATATCTTACTGCTTTTTATGATAATTGCTGCTATTATTGCGATAGAAACGAGTAATCTGCTAAGCTCTGTAATATGTATCGGTGCTATTGGCTTTGGGGCTTCTTTGATGTTTCTTTTTTTGCGGGCACCGGACATTGCTATAA
>CAZJIR010000183.1:0-6127 GCA_964546095.1 uncultured Pirellulales bacterium | reverse complement strand
ATTTTAACTTTCCCAAACACTTATCCGCTATAAAGTTAAACAGAATTATCCTGCAAACCACAACAGACTAAAAAAGATGGTATTTGTGGCGTTGAAAAAAGGCAACACTGGAAACCATCTTAAATTGCTTATATATGTAAACAGGGATAAAAAAACTAATTTAGGTGCTTATTATACAAAATGTTATGTTTATTATTAAACAGGTAACCCTCTCAATCCGAAAAAGGAACATGCGTGTTGTTTTTTAGCAACATCAACCCTTGACATTATTGAAGATTGGCCTTATTATCGGAGCTATGTCGGAACAACAAAATTCACATTCAAAATATCCGAAAATGAACACCGAGCAGCTAAAGGCAGATGCCATAAATGACCACTCAGGGTTTGGGACGCTGGGCTGGTCAATATTACAATCAATGCCGATAGGAGTTGTTGCCTTTGAGAAAGATTTGAAGATTATTCAGGCTAATCCTCAAGCAGCAAAGCTTATAGAATTAGGTAGTCACATCGATAAATCCCTGGCAAAAGGTACCGACGAGAAGATATGGCTGGGCTGGACACAACAATTAAAATCAGCAATTTCAACAGGGAAAACAAGCAGATTTGATAATGTAAGTTATACATCGGACGGCAAAACAAAACTATTTCGAATTATCTGTACACCATTAGAAAAAACGAAAACAGTTAAGAGCTCAAGCGGCATTGTTATAATCGAAGATATAACCGAAAATAGCAACATACAAAGACAACTGGCAAATACGGAAAGACTGGCTGCCATCGGCAAACTTGCCTCTAAGGTCGCTCATGAGCTTAACGATCCTTTAGACGGAATACTACGATATGTCAATCTTGCGATAAGAATTGTCGAACAGGAAAATCTCGAAAAACCCAAAGAGTACCTTACACAATGCCGGAAGGGACTTATGAGAATGGTACAAATCGTAAGCGAGCTGCTGGAGTTTTCCCGCAGCACTTTCACGCCAATGGAATACACCTCAATAGAACAGATTATTGAAGATGCGATTAAAACAATGGAGTCGAAGGCGGACTCTCTAAACATTCGAATATTACGAAACTATACTCACGGCCTCGGCCAAATCAGAAGTGGTAATTTATTCCAGGTGTTCTGCAATCTAACAAAAAACGCGCTGGATGCAATGCCGGACGGTGGAGAATTAAGGATATCCACCAGCAGGCAAGCAGAAAATACTATTGTGGTAGAGTTCCACGATACCGGAACAGGCTTACCATCGGAAAATACAGAAGCTATATTCGAGCCGTTTTTCACAACAAAAGAAAAAGACAAGGGGACAGGATTGGGATTGGCAATATGCAGAGATATAATTGAAAGTTACCGAGGCAGAATAACTGCTCAAAATGCAGAGGAAGGCGGTAGCATTTTCACTATATATTTGCCGTTGGCAGTTAATTCATAAAAGGAAATATTAAAGCTGAACAGGAATGTTTATGGGTGAAAAGAAAATTCTCATTATAGACGATGATAAAATCATTTTGGATTCACTGTGTGAGTTCCTAACGCTTGAAGGATTTCAGACCAGCGGAGCTGAAACATTCAAGAGCGCTTTGGCTAAGTTAGAACAAGAGCACTATGCTTTAGTTATAACAGATGTTAATCTTCCAGATGGAGACGGCCTTGAGCTATTGGATATTATCAGGGAAAATCATCCTCAAACGGTGGCTATTGTGATAACCGGTTACGGCACCATCGAAAGCGCTGTTAAGGCAATTAAACAAGGCGCTTACGAGTACCTCACAAAACCAATCGTCGATGACGAGTTACGTCTGGCAGTAGAAAGAGCAATTAAACAACAATCGCTTATGAGCGAAAACGAAAGCCTCCGACTGCAACTCGAACAAAAATATCGCCTGGAGAACATAATCAGCCATAACTATAAAATGGCGAAGATTTTCGACCTCGTCGAGGCGGTTGCTGATACCAAGACCACAATACTAATGGCCGGTCCGTCCGGGACCGGAAAAAGCATGTTGGCAAGGGCAATACACCACCAATCAAGCCGGCGTAGTAAACCATTTATCGAAGTAAGTTGCGGTGCGCTTCCGGAAACACTGCTCGAAAGCGAGCTGTTCGGACATGCAAAAGGGTCCTTTACCGGTGCGGTGAGTAATAAGGAGGGTAAGTTTCTTGCAGCAGACAAAGGGACAATTTTCTTAGATGAAATCGCCAACGCCTCGGCCGGGCTGCAAGCAAAACTTTTACGGGTACTGGAGGACAGACAGTTCGAGCCGGTTGGCAGCAACAAAACCTACACCGTGGATACCCGCATTATTCTTGCTTCTAATCGTGACCTCGGCGAGGAAGTACGACAAGGCAGGTTAAGAGAAGATTTATATTACCGAATAAATGTCGTAACTATAGACCTGCCACCTTTATGTGAGAGAGTTGGAGATGTACGATTACTGGCGGAGCACTTTTTGCAGGTATATTCCGCACAGCACAACAGAAATAAACTTGGTATTACCGATGAGACGATGGAGAATTTGGAGCGTTACTCCTGGCCCGGTAACATCCGCGAACTGGAAAATGTAATTGAACGGGCGGCTCTGCTGAGTAAAAGTAAATTCATCGGTCCGGAAGACCTGCCAAACTCAATCAGGCAAGAGCAAAATCAACAACAAACATACAAAATGACAAGCCTCAAAGATGCGTTAGCCGGCCCAGAGAAAAATATTATCCGCCAGGCTCTGGAAGCTAATCACTGGAGCAGACAAGCAACCGCAAAAGCACTTCAGATAAATCGCACAACATTATTTAAGAAAATGAAACAATACGGCCTCTACGCTGAGGCCGAACGATTAGGACTGACCTGAGAGTCGATTATTCTTTGGTCTATTATAAAGACTTACAGCAATTGTCAAATAGAACGAAGTGAGCTGAAATCAATCCCGCAAGTAAAAGCCTTAAAAACCGATATGGTGGCCGGTTTCCCAAGACAACAGTGCCTTCCTACCGCTCGCAAAAAGCTTTAATTATAAAAATGACTACTGTCATCTATTTTATATTATTCCAATAAAACCCCTGCTTTTTTTGCGGAGGGAGGGGAGAAGGAAGAGAAAAGCAGGGGCAAAAAATGAAAAAGCTATTTTAATTATAACAGCCTTCTGACTTAGGTCAAGCAAAATCTTAATAAAATAAATATGCAAGGAAAATTTTTTCGTAAAAACCTTACGATTTAGAAGAGACAAAAAAACAGCCAGCCTCTAAAAGTAAACCCGGTGACAATCTCGTCACTGAGTCCACTTTACAGGCTGATGTCTTATTATTTTTCTCACATCAAGCTTTAAAAAATATTCTGTAGCGGTATAAAAACCACAGAAACAACCACTTAGCCAACAGAGCACCGAACGGTAAAATCAGCGGCTCAAACATTTCTAAATTCTCGGCGACACCTGTAAGGAAAAATCGAGCAATGCCATCGAAATTAACAATTCCCTGCAGGAAGTATATCGTAATCGGATTCATCCCAATCACAATGAAAAAAAACGCCCATTTTCTGTATCCTTTGACATCAATCACCCAGTAAAATAGTGATAACAACAGCAAGCTCCAGCCGCCTGCGACCAGGACATAGGAACTGGTCCAGAGAATTTTAATTATTGGAAAAATCAATCCCCAGAGCAATCCAATAACCAAACTGACCACGCCGGCAATGGCCAGGCCAGCCGCCTTGCGGTTGCCCGACCGGCTGGAGCGCAGCCAATGGCCCGCCAGTGTCCCTAAAAGAACAGTGCAAATGGCAGGAAAAGTCGAAACAAACCCCTCATTATCTCCATGCCCATAATAGAGTATTCCCGGAATTAACTGCTGGTCAATATACGAGGACAGGCAACCTTCTGCAGTCAGGTCACCGGCACCATAGTTCGGAACCGGAACCAGTATCATTGCAAGCCAGTATAAAATCAGAATGGCTGCCGTAATAATCGCCTGTGTTCGCCATTTCGTGTTCATTACAATCAACGCAGCGAAGAAATAGCATAATCCGATTCGCTGGAGCACTCCCGGCCATCGCATATGAACCCAATCGAATCGTAACAGTCCGTTTAACACAAGACCCAACAAAATAATCACGGCTGAGCGCTTGAGGATGTGAATATAAAGCTGGAGGCGACTTTGTCCGCGCTCTATCCGCCGTGTAATCGAAAACGGCAGCACTACACCGACTATGAAAAGAAACAAAGGAAATATCAAATCCTCAAAATGAAATCCTTCCCATTTTACGTGCTCTAACTGTCGCTCAATTGTCTCGGTTACCGGGTGACTATACACTTTTACCAAGCTGCTAAAGATGGCCCCGCCATCGATAATCCAGAACATATCGAAGCCCCGAAGCGCATCAATTGAGGCCAATCTATGCCCAATCAAATCTTTCTGCTCATGGTTCAAGATGCTTTACCTCCTTTCAAGTCCTAATTACTGTTTTTCGCTCTGCACTTTTCGTCTTAGATTTTAATAAACGACCTTCTGCGATGCATCCACCATAGTATCAGCCAGACAACTACGAATCCAACTACGGCTTGAATAAATCCATTCCACTGTCCACACCACTTTTCCAGACCCCTCACAAAAATATTTCCGATTTGACGAAAATCAAATAGCTGGGTCGCCATATATACTGCAATGGCATTCATTCCGATTACAACAAAACCGAAAGCCCACTTCTTAAAACCCCACACATCTATCACCAGATAGAACAAGGCCAACAGCAGATAACACAATCCTCCTGAAAAAAACACGAAAGAACTCGTCCACAAGTGTTTGATAATAGGAAACCAATAATTCCATATCAAAGCCAGCGCAAGACAAGCCGCTCCTACAGCCAACAGTAATAAGACCTTCACTCCGCCGGTCTTTTCCAATCGCAACAAGTGCCCTGCCATTACGCCCATCATCACAGTACCGCCAAATGTCATGCTGCTCAAAATCCATGTATATGAAGTCCCATCCTGAAATTGGCTCAGAATCAGCTTATCCAGATAAATTGCCAGATTCCCTTCAGGCGTCAGCACGCCGGCACCGTAGCCGGGTACGGGTACGAACATCATTAAAGCCCAGAACAATAATAGTAAGGCCACCGTTGTTACTACCTGCCAGACAAGACCCAGGTTGAGAATCACTATCGCAGAGATTAAATATCCCGCCGCTATCGCCTGCAGGGTGTTACAGTAAATATGCAGTTTGGACAGGTCATACGCCAGCAGGTTACCTTGCGCAATCATGCCCAGCACAAACAGAATCACTGTTCGAGCAATGACATGGAGATAAAGCTGCTTTTTGCTTTGGCCTCTAGCCAGGCGCTTATTGAATGAAAACGACATTACCACCCCCACTATGAATAAAAACAACGGCATTATCAAATCTTCAAAGCGAAATCCCTCCCATTTTACATGAGTAAGCTGTGTATTTATCCATTCTGTCGAAGGATGGTTGAAGATGTCGTGCAAACTACCGAATATCCTACTCCCGCCGATGATCCAGAACATATCGAAACCCCGCAACGCATCAATCGACACCACGCGGTCCTGAATCAAAGCATGCCCTTCGTTGTTCGGCATTCGCGTCTTAATCCTCCCGGTAATTAATTATCAATATGAAAGCCCCGGCTGTCCACGCTAATTTTCGCCAATTCTAACAACACCTCTCCGTCAGAGTAAGAAAAATAGCGAGATATGCTAAAAATATCTTGGGATTAAGGTGGTATATTGAAACGGTCAGGAAGGTGACTCTGGCTTTTAATACGACCACGACTGTTTTCAAAAAAAATAGAAGGATTGGTTGTGAAGCACATATCGACCGCCGGCTGGAAATACTACTTTTTCTTTCGTGCGATGGCCAGGGAACGTTCCGCCCATGCAGCCAGTTGGTTTCGGTCTTCCAGAATATCCACAGGAACTTCATAATAGGAAATAACCGTTGTTTTTTTTGCTTTTTCAGGATACGGATTGAAGGGAGAAGAACCGGCCCGCACGAAGTCATCTCGGTTCGAATCATCCACTTTCAAATAGGCAACATCATCAGCGATGATTCCGAATATCACTCCGTCACAATATAGGCCGGCACCACCGAACATCCTGCGAGCGGACACATCGT
>CAZJIR010000182.1:0-6148 GCA_964546095.1 uncultured Pirellulales bacterium | reverse complement strand
CCGACGAGCAGCGAAAGTTGACCCAATGGAAGCATTACGATACGAATGAAATAATAAGGGAAAGATATGATTAAGTTGAAAAACATCGAAAAGTGTTACAAAACCAAAGCCGGCTTCACCTATGTATTGCGGCAAATCACTCTTAACTTCGAAGAAGGAGAGTTTGTCACTATCATGGGACCTTCTGCCGCAGGCAAGACTACGTTATTAAACATCCTTGGTATGCTCGACCATGATTGGGAAGGTGAATACTATCTCGACGAGCATGCTGTACACGAACTCAAACCCAAACAACGTATGGCGTTGAACAGGCAATACGTAGGTTTTGTGTTTCAGAACTTCAACCTGCTGGACAGCCTTACGGTTTATGAAAATCTGGATGCGCCTTTATCCTATCGTAACGTTAAGAGTTCGGAACGGGCAAGTATCGTCTGCGATACTCTGGACCGTTTCGGAATTGTGGGCAAAAAGGACCTCTATCCAAGTCAGCTTTCCGGCGGTCAGCAGCAACTCGTAGCCATTGCCCGTGCTGTGGTAGCCAGTCCCAAGCTAATACTGGCAGATGAACCGACAGGCAACCTGCATTCATCGCAAGGCGAGGAAATAATGGAACTGTTCAAGAAACTAAATAGGGAAGGAACTACTATTATCCAGGTGACCCACTCGGAGAAATATGCCTCGTACGGCAAACGTATCATTAAACTCTCGGATGGCTGGATGGATGGAGAAATCACCCCTGAACAGTTGTTGGGAAAGGTAAGTTAGAGCATGACAACTTTATGGAATGATATTAAATATGGATTACGAATGCTGGCTAAAAACTCCGGCTTTACGGCCATCGCTGTGCTGTCGCTGGCGTTAGGTATTGGAGCTAATACGGCGATTTTCAGTCTCCTCAATGCGGTGTGGTTGAGGTCGTTGCCCGTGAAGAATCCGCATGAACTGCGCATAGTGAACTGGAGCGGTCAAAATTGGTCACTTTCTTACTGGTCGGGTATGACCAGGAAAGGACCCAACGGAGCTGCATTGGCAGGCTCTTTTCCTTATCCAATGTATCGTGACATCAAGGAGCAAGTTGAGGGATGCTCTGATGTGTTCGCCTTCTATGGTTTGTTGGGCTTAACAGCTGTGGGGCCGGCCGGCGCAGCTACTACGGACGGTATGATGGTCTCAGGCGACTTTTTCGATGGTTATGGAGCACAAGCTTTGATTGGTCGTACGTTTCAACCTGATGATGAATCATTAGGGGCTGAACCCGTAGCGGTCATCAAATATCGCTGGTGGGAAAAAGAGTATAATCTGGATCCCCAGGTCCTGGGCCAGATAATCATGGTCAACAAGCATCCATTCACCATTATAGGAGTCATGCCACGTTCTTATTGTGGCCCAGAAATTGGCGATATGGCCAATATTTACGTGCCCATGTCGGCCCAACCATTATTAAATCCCGGTCATCCTTTGGATGCACGAGATCACTGGTGGGCAAATGTCATGATTCGTATGGAATCCGGCGCTGATGAGTTACAAATCCAAGCGGCTATAGAGGGCCTCTTCCTGCAAATCCTGTCTGTACCGGAACAGAAATCCCGTATGGACAACCCGCACATTGTCCTGGAAGACGGCAGTCGGGGAATTTTAGCTATTAGACAAAAAATAGCCCAAGGCCTAATCCTGCTAATGGTAGCAGTGGGATTGGTGCTTTTAATCGCCTGTGCGAATCTTGCCGGCCTGCTTCTGGCACGAGGTGCCACACGACAACAGGAATTGACCGTACGAGCTGCTATGGGCGCAGGACGCGGGCGCCTAATTCGACAATTGCTGACCGAGAGCTTGGTTCTTTCTTTAGCCGGAGCCGGACTCGGTTTGCTGTTAACGGTCTGGATCAAGGCTGCCGTTTTAGGTTTCATCCCTGATGTCTTAGACAACTTCCATATCGATGTGAGCATTGATCTGCGTGTGCTGTTGTTTATCTTAGGCGCGGCTATGCTGACGTCATTATTGTTCGGTATGCTGCCGGCCCTGCGTGTCACAAGAATTGATTTATGCTCTAATCTTAAAAGTCAAAGAACCTTGGGTATTCCAGGCCTGCGTTTGGGAAAGGTCCTGGTCGCGGCCCAGGTGAGTTTGTCAGTTTTGCTGTTAGTAGGAACCGGACTATTAATGCAAACAATGATTAATCTATATCGCACTAATCTTGGATTCAGCACAGATAAGATACTGGTCTTCCGTGTAAATCCTTCTCAGGCCGGATATCAAGATGCAAACTCAGTTCGGTTCTACGATCAGGTTGAAAACAATATCGCCGGCCTTCCGGGCGTCAGGAGTGTTGCACTGTCCAGCGACAGCCTGTTGGGAGGGAGTCGCGCAAGTAACAGTTTTTCAATTCCAGGACAAATACAACAAGAAAATCAACACATGCAGGCCGATGTGCTCGATGTCAGTGAAGCCTTTTTCCAAACCATGGGTATCCCGCTGCTACGCGGCCGTGCCTTTGAGAGAACGGACACGCCTTCACAGCCCAGGGTCGTTATTATAAACGAAGCCTTTGTACGGGCCTATTTTCCCAAGGAAGATCCTTTGGGCCAATCGATTCAAATGGGCAACAGAGATCATCAGATTGTGGGCCTATGCGGGGATGCCAAGTACAACAAGGTCCAGCGGGAAATCGAGCCTACTATGTATTTCTCTCACAGACAAGCTAATCCGGGAGCCATGTTCTTCGAAGTCCGTACTGCAGGCGATCCCCTAATCCTGGTTTCAGCCATTCGTAAAATAGTGGCGGACCTGGATCGCACTATCCCTTTGGAATATGTATCAACCCAGTCGCAGCTCTTTAAAGAATCCATAACTCCCGAGCGAATTTTCACCTATTTATGCAGCGGCCTGGCCCTGCTTGGCATTCTACTATCCTTCACCGGACTCTATGGGCTGCTGGCTTTCATGGTCGCGCACCGAACCAGTGAAATTGGGGTACGTATGGCCCTTGGCGCCCGACCTAAAGACGTAGCTTGGCCGGTCATTCGTAATGCCCTGTGGCTGGCGGGCTTCGGATTAATCGTCGGAATCCCGGTTGCACTTGGTTTTGTTCGCATCCTGCGCAGTGTCCTGTTTGGTGTAAATCCGCATGACCCGATTACTATCGTGACCTCCATACTTCTGGTACTTTTAGTGGCTGCTCTGGCCGCATGGATACCGGCCCGGAGAGCGGCAAAGGTCGATCCGATGGAGGCGCTGAGGTATGAGTGAGACAGAAGACAGAATACAGAAGGAATTGTAAATGAGAGTTCTAATTAATAATATAAAATTCGGCATTCGCCAACTGCGAAAAAATCCGGGCTTTACGATTGTAGCCATATTAACACTTGGGCTTGGCATTGGGGCTACGACGACTCTCTTCGGCGTATTTAAGGAATTAGTACTTGACCCATTTCCTTATTCTAATCCAGAACAAATTACCTATGTATGGTCAAACGAGGGACAGCCTCTTTCTGCGCCAGATTTTCTGGATATTCATGAACAGAATACGTCATTTTCAGATATCGGTGCATATAGTCCCACACGTTTGACTGTTGGGGCTGAGTCTCCGGAGGTGGGATATGCAGCTCGGTGTACGGCCGGTGTGCTGCGGACATTCGGAATGTCACCTATACTGGGTCGCTGGCTTGATGAGGCTGATGAACAGCCTGGGGCGGAACCGGTGGCGGTTATCAGCCATTCACTCTGGATGCGTATATTCGGTGGTGAAGCGGATGTGGTTGGTCGTATGGTTCGGCTGGATAGTCGAGAGACTAAGATAGTAGGTGTGTTGCCGGAGAATTTTGAATTTCACTCTCCTTGGTACACGGGTTGTGATTATGAAATATGGGTACCTCTCACACTCGAAAATCAGGGTCGAAACAATCATTGGCTGCTGTGTGTGGGACGACTCAAACATGATGTTACCCTTGACGCGGCGAATGCTGAAATCAAGGCTATAGGAGCAAGACTGGCACAGACGTATCCTGATACGAATCTGCACAAGCCATTTCTGGTTCGTTCACTCCGGGAACAAATCACACAGCGGACGGCACGTCTGTCGTACCTGCTGTTTGGTGCTGTGGGCTTGCTGCTGCTTGTGGCGTGTGCCAATGTCGCCAGTATGCTTCTTGCTCGTGGGACACAGCGTCAATCTGAATTTGGTGTACGTTTTGCTCTTGGGGCGGCACGCAGTAACGTGATATTCCTCCTGCTGACGGAAGGTTTAATGCTTTCCTTGCTTGGAAGCATTGTGGGAATTGTTTTCGCTACGTATGGCTTGAAAGCCATGCAGTATTTGATACCTCCTTTACTGGCCATCGGGGCACGTAGAGCGGCCTTGCAGATGAATGGCACTGTCCTGCTTTTTTCGCTGGGACTGGCGCTGGTTACTACCCTGTTGTTTGGTATATTGCCGGCCTTTACGGCAGCGCGGACATCTGTAGTGGAAACCTTGAAGGGTGGTGGCCGGTCACAGACTGGTTCACGTATTCGCCATCGATATCTGCGTCATCTGGTTATTGCTCAGATTGCCTTGTCGGTCGTTCTGTCAAATACTGCGGTCCTGTTATCAGCAAGTTATCTTGAAATAATGCAGAGCAGTCGTGACCTGGACACTAATCGAGTCCTTACTGCAGAAATTACATTACAGGGTCAGCGCTATGTGCAAGATGAAGCCCGGCAACAATTTTGGGACCAATTTTTCGAACGTGTCCGGAGTATACCATCCGTCCAGCATGTAGCTATAACCACTAAGATGCCTTTGGAAGGAGGTATCAATTCTCACGTATTAATAGAAGGCCAGGTATATGACCCAACGATTGTCCGGCCATTGGTGGAAAATTCTCTGGTTTCACCCGACTACTTTGCGGTCATGCGTGCTCCGGTTCTGCGTGGTCGGCCACCCGGCCCTGAGGATGCACAAGGTGATTTAGTTGGTGTTGCTGTAAATCGAACCTTAGCCGACACATTCTGGCCCGGTGAGGACCCAATCGGCAAACGGATTTCTAGCGATTCAGCGGAACCATGGTTCAGTGCGAAAGTCGTTGGCGTGGTTGGGGATATTAGTCAATGGGGCGCCGAACATGCGGTAATGCCTGAACTCTATTTCCCCTATGCATGCCGTAACGAGATGGGGGTTATGCTGGTGGTTCGAGCAACCGGGAATTCACGTAACCTTGTCCCGTTGCTTCGACAGGAACTGGCGGCACTGGATAGCAGCTTGCCTCTGGCCAACATCCGTACTATGAAAGACGTGGTTTCCACGTCGGTCAGTAGCCGCCGCCTATATACGCAATTGATTAACGTGTTCATGGGCACTGCCCTTATACTCACTGTGATAGGTGTCTACGGAACCTTGTCATATAATGTACTGCAACGAAAAAGGGATATCGGTGTACGCATCGCGATTGGTGCGTTGAGCCGTCACATCCTAAATTTTGTATTACGCCAGGCCGGTTGTTGGGTGATTGCCGGACTTTTAATCGGATTCACATTTACAGCCGCACTTTCTTTGCTGTTGAGGTCACTCGTATTCAATATCAGCCCACTGAGCCCGATTTCTTTACTCATAGGATTAGGTTTGGTTGTCGGGTCCGCATGTCTAGCCTGTGTTCTGCCTGCAATCAGAGCGGCGAAGGTCGACCCCATAGAAGCGCTTAGATATGAGTGATTAGTAATAGTTAAATGGTTATAGGTTATGTGTTGAGTTATTTGCAAATTGAAAACCGGGGGTAAGAAAGGAGAACGAAAATGAAAATCAAGAGAAGTGCAGTGCTGGTTATTGTGCTCGCATCGTGTGTTTATGGTGGTGAGCCGATGGAAGAAATCATTAGGGCCGCGGAGAAAGGAAAGCTGCAAAGGGTTAATGAACTAATTGCCCAGGGACAAGACATCAATGTCTCTAATTGCGATGGTTGGACTCCGTTAATGGCGGCGGTAAAGAATGGGCGTTTCGAAGTGGTCCAACGGCTCCTCGATAAAGGGGCGGATACCAATGCCTGCAAACGAGATGGCTGGACTGCGCTGATGAGTGCGGCGCAGAAAGGTCGGCTGGATGAAGCCCGGCTGTTAATAAAGAAAGGCGCCGATGTCAATGCCCGCGCCCTGGGGCCGGGCCACGCCGTCGAAGTCG
>CAZJIR010000181.1:0-6155 GCA_964546095.1 uncultured Pirellulales bacterium | reverse complement strand
CAGGAAATTCTTGTCCGAGGCCGGCAGCCTGGCTTCGATATGTACAAAATCGGCTAATTCATCTACAAATCGCTGGGCATCAGGGATGACCGGCTCAATAAATTTTGTAAAGGCCATTTTGCCCTCGATGCTTCTAAGGTCAGGCTTTTGCTTTTCTATAAATTCCTCAAGCTCATCGCAGCGAATTCTGTCTGGCAGCTGGTACGGGACAAAATCTTCATCCGAAACCTCAGACAGCAACTTATCGAAAGTCTTGTCAGCTACTCTGTAATTACTGCTATGTTCATAATGGAAAAGGACCTCTGCTTTTAAGAATTGTGACTGTCCATGACAATCACGGCAGACTTGGAAGAATTTTTGATATTCCCGATTAGTCCGAAGAAAATTTGCAAAGACCGGAAGAGATAATTCTATCGATAAATATGCATCGAGTTTCTTGTTAAAGTCCTGGTATAGTTTTTTGTCTATCGTCGCATCTTTATATAAACAATGTACATAGCCGGATGAATGGGTCACGATTGTAACGTTTTCATTGCGCAGTGCCCGCTGGGCCTTGTTGGAAATGGCAGTGCCGTTGAACCACATTGTCTTTGTCACGAGCCTTCTATTGTTGGTTAGGATTCCATCCTGTAAGTCTATAAAATTTTGCGAGTGAAGCGGCGTAAGTATCATGTAGATATTTTCCAGTGGTATTTCGCATACTACAAATGCCGCCGCAGCGTAAAGGGCGGCTAAGGACACACATTCACCAGCCGCAGTGTGGTAACCTTCCTTCAAACGAAAGGCGTCCATCGCCTCGATAGTTTCGGTCTTCCAGTACGGGATAATATCACTGTCGTATTTATCCAGACCGAAGTGCCTGCGAATGTCCACATCGAAATAATATTGGTCACCCTGATAGCCAAAAAGAGCATTGCTTTTGGCGATATCGTCGGTCGAAATGAATTTTTCAAACCGCTTAAGCTCTTTATCCTTGCTTGTCAGACCCCAGGTCTCGAGGTCAAGATTAAATTCAAACTCATCCATTATGAATTGCCTTAGCCGCATCAATTTACGGTAGCTGCTTTTATCCTGCAGTTTTTTGAAACAATCTCTGTCTCGCCACCGCCATATAATCGGGCTCATAATATTAGCTAAAACAAGGCTGTACATTAGTTCCGGAAACACGAAGATTTCCATGTCCGAAAGTGTTATTGCAGAAGTGTATTTTTCTAATTGCTCTATATCCATATACTGTTTCATTCCTTAGTCGCTTTTAGCTTCCAGGCTCTTCGGCAGAGTTTCAATAAAGGTTCTAATATCATCTCGCACTTTTCTGAAGGTTGCCATGATTTCTTCTTCGCTGCCGGCTGCAAAATACGGGTCTTCAAATGGCTGGTGAATAATTTTAACTTTACCGGGAAAAACAGGAGATTCCGCAATTATTGGAATTATGCGAAAAACAGGGCAATTCTTAAAAGCATTGTCACATAATGTTACTATATAATCAAATTCAATTCCTGAAAATTTATCAATATATTGAGATTTGTGCGTTGAGATATCCACCCCTTCTTCAGCCATTACTTTTATAGCCCTGGAACTGACACCGATTGGACGAATTCCTGCAGAATATGCGTCAATAATATCACCTTTTAGGTGCTCGGCCCAGCCCTCTGCAATCTGGCTCCGGCATGAGTTACCCGTACACAGGAATAATATGTTCATCTTCTCTTTCATCATCTTAAACAAAACTGGGCCAGCTCACAGAGTTCACAGCCATTTTTATATTGACCATTGCAGTCTTCTACGATTCCTATTCTGGATAACGCAAAATCATATTTCACGGGGTCATCCGGCTCAATTTCGGCAAAGCTCTCTGTAATTTCTATTGCAGCTCGTAAAGAAACCACCTTTCGTTTGTACAAATCCAGAATTTTGCATAATCTTCCCATATGTACATCAATAGGCACGATGAGCTTGGACTTATCAATCGATTTCCATAGTCCCGTGTCAACCTCATCATCCCGCACCATCCACCTTAAAAATAGATTCAGCCGTTTACAAACGCTACCCTTAGCGGGATTGACTAACAGATACTTTAATCCATGACTGATGTGACCATCGTGTTCTCTTGCGTGCAGTGCACATAACGAATCACAAAATTTTGTCAAAGCCGGGATGATATTGATGTCATCCGGATTATAGCCGTTAATAAAAAAATCCTCGATGTTGTTGTATCGGCTTAGGATTTTCTTGAATAACATCAGTAAATCCGAGATGTCCTGGTCACTTGTGAAACGATGTTTAAAACCTTTTAGCCTTTTCTGCTCAGATTTGCCGAAACCTCTAACGAACGCATACGGGCTTTTACCCATACGCTCGAAAAGATTGTTAAGGCTTTTCTGGATTTGTTCGACCCGACCATAAGCAAGACCTGCCGACAAAAAAGCGATAATCTCCATGTCGGAAGGCTTTGTATAATGATACACAAACTGGAGTGGGTCCGGTTTTATCAAATTATGATGATTGTATTTGTTATACAATCTTTCCAGAACATCCTTTATTATAACCGGCTGTTTATTCATTACACATTGTTGATTTGAACTGGTCAAAACCCATCTTCTCCAAAATCGCATTGAATCGCTGATGGAATTACTACCTTGCATGTCAGGTTACGGATAAATGCTCAGGTTGTTTATACAAGTAAGAGCAGACTCAAAGCCATGACTACCATACCCACGACTAAGCCATAAGCGGCCAAATGAGGTCTGCCATATTCTCTTGCAGCCGGCAGAAGCTCATCGAGCGAGATAAATACCATTATGCCTGCCACTGAGGCAAAGAGTACACCAAATATTATATCGTTAAAGAATGGAGCGATAATGACATAGCCGATTAACGCGCCTACCGGTTCCGCCAGACCTGAAAGAAACGAGTAAACAAATGCCTTTTTTCTGTTATTTGTTGCGTAGTATATAGGAATTGAAACCGCGATACCTTCAGGAATATTGTGTATCGCTATGGCGATTGCTATTGCCATACCGAGTCTGGTATCTTTCAGGGCACTCACGAAAGTAGCAAGACCTTCAGGGAAATTGTGTATTGCAATTGCCAATGCGGTAAATAAACCCATCCGATAGAGCTTCTTGAACTCAGCCGCCCGGTCTTCGGCATCCATTTCTTCGGCCCTGTGCACTTCATGGGGATTTTCAAAATCCGGCACTATTTTATCTATCACAGCAATAAAAATAATCCCACTAAAAAAAGCTAAAACAGTCGCCCAGTATCCTGTCACCAGGCCCAATTCGGCAACAAGACTTTCTTTTGCTTTGGGAAATATTTCAACGAATGAAACATATATCATAACGCCTGCGGAAAAACCAAGGGCTGAGGAGAGAAGTTTTGTGTTGGTTCGCTTGGCTAAAAACGCCAGAGCACTGCCGATTCCCGTTGAGAGACCCGCAAATAGTGTTAGACCAAAAGCTATTAATATGGTGTTGAATTCCATATTTTTACCGGCTTGCTCCTGAACTTAAAAGTTGCTTCCACCTGTTTATATGTCCGTTTTCATCAGCTTGGTCTTTTTCGATGGTCTTGCGGGTATCTTCGTCCCAGTCGATTGTTTCGAGCAATCTGGCGTAGTGATGAACAGCTTTCGTCTCGACCCAGATACCTGTTTTTAGAATTGTTTTTTTGCCCATCAGGCGGGAAGTAAAACCGAATGCAAAGCCAACAAACCAGTATGCCAATCTGATTACACTTGGTCTGAATCCGTATTCGTAAAGTTTAACCTGAAAATCCTGGTAGTGTGTCATCTCGTTACACATGGCGGCTATCAATTGACGATTGAAATCACAATTCTCTTTTGTAATCTGGAACCGGTAAATTGTTATCGCCATAAGCTCAAGTGTATGCAATGTCAGAAGCCCTTTCTTAATAGCCTGTAATCTGGCGGGTTCCATCCCCTGGCCCCTCATCTTAAAATCTTCGCTATGCATCAGCGGCCGAATAACTGAAATATCATAATCTGATTTGTCTTGTGTTTTCTGGTTGCACATTAGTTTTTAGGAAGTTTACGCCATTTCCTTCCATCAGATTCTATAATATCATCCGCCGCTGCAAAACTTTCACTGCCGGCGGGATATTTATGAGGTTCTGACTCATCCTGTTCCCATGCTTGCAATGTCGGAGTTAGTAGCTGCCAGGAGATTTCAATATCATCCTGCCTTGTAAAAAGTGTCTGGTCCCCCACCATGCAATCCAGAAGCAATCTTTCATATGCTTCCGGCATGTCAACGGGAAATACGTTTTTATAACCAAAATTCATATTAAGTGTGCTCATGCAAATTTTTGAGCCAGGCCGTTTGGCCTGAAAACTGAGCGATATCCCCTCTTCCGGCTGTATTTGCAGCACAAGTACATTGGGCGGTAGTTCATCGAGACCGACAGATGAAAACATTGAATATGGAATGTTCTTAAAAGTAATCGCGATTTCTGTGTCTTTTTCCGGTAGTCTTTTACCCGACCTAAGATAAAAAGGTACACCCTGCCACCTCCAGTTATCAATGAACAGTTTTGCGGCGACAAAAGTTTCTGTTTTTGAATTCGTTTCTACGCCGGTTTCTTCGAGGTACCCCTTTACCTGTTTACCGTTTATTGAGCCGGCTGTGTATTGCCCACGTACAAATGAATTGCGAAGATTATTTGCATCAAACGGACGAATCGAGCGCAGCAATTTGACTTTCTCATCACGGAGCTGGTTTGCCTGAAACGATGCGGGAGGTTCCATAGCTGCTAATGCGAGCATTTGAAGCATGTGGTTCTGGAACATATCTCGAAGAGCACCGCTTTTATCATAGTAACTTGCTCGATGCTCTATCCCGCTGGATTCGGCTATTGTAATCTGTACGTGGTCAATGTAATTACGGTTCCAGACAGGCTCAAATATAGTATTCGCAAAGCGAAACATTAGAATATTTTGGACGGTGTCTTTACCAAGATAATGGTCTATGCGATAAATTTGAGATTCGTTAAAACATCGATGGATTTTGTTGTTTAGTTCCACAGCGCTTTGTAAGTCTCTACCAAAAGGCTTTTCGATGACCAGTTTAATCTGTTTTTTGGAACTGAGTTTTTTTGTGCAAGCCAGCCCTGCAGTAGCAAGATGCTCTATTATAGTAGTGTATAAAAAAGGAGGTACTGAAAGATAGTGTATCAGACTTTCATACACATTATGTTTTTTATCTAACTCTGCGAGCCTGGTTTTAATGCGTTCATAAAAGTTCACATCATTGTAATCACCATCGGCGTAATAAAGCTTATTTGTAAAGTTGATTACATCTTTCGATGATATAAAATCGGAATTTTCTCGTATTGACTGCTCTGCCTTTTTGCGGAATTCTTCATCTGAGAACTTCTTTCGGCCGCATCCTAACAGGTAAAAGCTTTCGTGAAGTAAATCCTGAGTGAAGAGCCGGAATACACTGACAAGAAGCTTCCTGTGTGCAAGGTCGCCTGATGCTCCGAAGACGATGAGCGCACAAGGCCCTGCCGCTGTTTCGGCGCATAAAATATCCATCTTTTCTACAGAGGGCCTTATTTCCTGCACAGCATCTGCTCCTTTTACAGCTCTTATTTTGGAAACTTACATTGTATGGCTACAATGCAACAGGATTTAGTTTTCGACAGGTTCGAATTCATCCTTGCCGGCGCCGCATTCGGGACAAACCCAGTCATCCGGTAAATCTTCGAAAGCTGTACCTGCCTCAACGCCGTTTGCGGGGTCACCTTCAGCCGGGTCGTAAATATATCCGCACATAAGACATTTGTATTTTTTCATTTTTTCAACTCCTTTTTTTGTTTTTTTCTTTGGTTTTTTTTCTATATAAGTTGCCGCTGTTCGTGGTGTCCTGCCGCCTTTGACATCACGGTAGTAAGTATATGTCATTGGTATTTTACTCTGGTCAATTGTTTCACAAGCTATAATCCTGCCGATAAAGAGCGTGTGTGTTTCGACATCAATTGCTTCGAGGACTTCGGCTTCGATGAAACTTGCCGAATTATCCAGGACTATCGGTGCGCCGGTCCGGCCTATTTTGTATTGTGCCCGTTCGAATTTGTTTATGTCTCTGCCGGTTCTGAAACCGAATCTGCCTATAAACGACATAGGTGTACTT
>CAZJIR010000180.1:0-6172 GCA_964546095.1 uncultured Pirellulales bacterium | reverse complement strand
AGCATTTAGCCTACTTATCTCTTTATAACGAGCACCGTTTCCAAGCAGCTTATCGGCAATGTTCCACAAGCTATCACCTTCCCTCACAATGTACTGTTTGTTCACTCTGCTACTGGGGGTAGGTGTGCTCGCCGAAGGACGCGGTCTCCCGATAGACGTAACCTTCTCGAAAAAGCCCCCGGAAAATAAGCCCCCGGCTTTTCCTTCACCCGCTGTCGAACCCGGCAATGGTGGTATAGTAAGTTTCTGCCCGACATAAAGCTCATCGGGTGATTTCATCAGCTCGCGGTTGGCCTCGAATATCCGGGTAATGTTTACTCTTCTGTTACCCTCTTCGAGACCGTAAAATTTTTGTGCTATAACAGCCAGATTATCCCCTTTGCCAACAATATATATTTGGGGAGAAGCCGGCTTAACGGGCTCGGCCTTGTCGAATTGGTCTTTATTAGTATTTGATTCCGTCTCAACTGGCTTAGATATATCATCGGTTCCTGAACCGGTTAACTTATCTTTCATGGTCGAAGCGGCTTCAGGCAGGGGCATTTCGAAGCGAAGAGTACCTTTGCTTTTTGAGGGGCTTGGAACTTTGGCTATACTGTCTTCTTCGACCTGTTTGGCTCTTTCGAAAACTTCCCGGGCCTTACGTTCCTTGGCTGCAATACCTAACGAAGTATTCTGAGGACGCTTCATATTCGTAGTTAGCTCACTATTGTTCGTGTTATTGCGAATGCGTGGCAGGCCGTTAATTACAAACGCTATTATGGTGATAAAGACCAAACCCAACAACAATCCAACCTTTGCATCGGAAGTCATAATGAAACTCCATTTTCTCTCTTGAGTATCGCCTTAGTGTAAGATACTCGATATGTTATGTACTTTTTTGTGCAATCCTTAATTTTGCACTTCTTGCTCGCCGATTCTCGGTAATTTCCTGTCGCGTCGGTATAATCGGTTTTTTTGTGATAATCCTGTAAATACCGTCTTTTTCGTTTTGCTTAAAATTGTTCTTAACCAGTCTGTCTTCCAGACTGTGAAAACTAATAACTGCTACTTGACCCTTTTTATTCAGCAGCTCCGGCGCCGAAACAAGCAGCTTCTTCAAATTCTCTAATTCGTCATTGACTGCAATCCTCAGCGCCTGAAAGGTCCTTGTTGCAGGGTGTATCCTGCTTTTTCTTCTTCGCCCCGTCTTTCCAAGTGCCCTGCTTACTATCTTTGCCAGTTGGCCGGTCGTGGTTATCGGCTGGCTTTCACGTTCCCGAACGATAAACCGGGCAATACGGCGTGAAGCCCTGTCCTCGCCGAATTTGTAAATCAAATCAGCTAATGTTTTTTCATCCGTTTTATTAATTATATCGGCAGCGGTGTGCTTTATTCTTTCGTCAATTCTCATATCCAGCGGCATATCTTCAAGAAAGCTAAGCCCCTTCCGGCTGTCAGCCAGCTGTGTCGAACAAAGCCCCAAATCCGCCAATATGAAATCAACCTTCTCTATACCCTGCTCATGAACCTGTTTACTGATTTGAGAAAAGTTTGAGCGAAGTAAAATTACCTTACAAGCAAGGTCTTTTAATACAAATTGGGCCCTTTGGATAGAATCTTTATCAACATCCAGGCCTACGACAACTCCCTCAGGGCCCAATTTCTTACCAAACAGATAACTATGACCTCCCTGTCCTATGGTCGCATCGACCATCACCGCATCCTGCGGCAAATGTATCTGTTCAGCTAACGTCTCTGCAAGAACCGGAATATGCTCTACTATCGAGCCATTCACTTTTATCGTTTCGCATACTTCGTATATCGTATATTACATAGCGTATATCGTATTGGGTTCCGATGTATCAGAACCTTCCACGAAACCTAATACGAGTTGCGCACCACTAATCAGCCTACAGCTAATGTATTTTTCTGCTTTTGAAGCTCAACCGCAGCAGGTGAAAATTCAATGCCGGAGAAAGTCTCATCGATTTTCTTCAAGTGTTCAAGCCGTTCACCTAAGATTGCCAGGGAGGCAAAGGTCCGTTCATCAACCTCTCTTTCACCGACGAGACTTCCGGCAACAACCCGGCAATGATTCGAATCCGTTCCAATCATTCTTACCCCACTAAAAAATTAAGGTTCCTCATCTTGATTATGCAGCACAAATTGCCGTGCCTGCGACATCTGTTTCTGATATTGAGCCATATTATCTGAAAGATATTGTTCCCAGCTTTCGCTGTTCCACAGTTCGATATGGTCTCTCACGCCGATAAGCGTGATATGGTCTTTCAAACCCGCTCTCGTTCGTAATCTTTCGTTTATCAGCAATCGGCCCTGACTGTCCAATTCCACCTTACTGGCCAGGGCAAAGCTGATTCGCTCAAACGCCACCGCCTCATCAGGAGCGGTGGTGCCGGGCGTAACTGCAAGAGCTATTTGTTCGAAATATTTTTCGGGATAAAGACAAAGTATGCCGTTGACACCAAGTACAAGATAGAAATTACTGCCATGCTCATCGACATCAATCTGGCTTCTCAGCTTGTTAGAGACGAGAACTCTGCTTTTGCTGTCAATAACGTGCTGGTATTCACCTGTTAATAAAAGCATGGCATTAGTCCCACTTCATAATCTTAATGTGGGAAAGTTTACCACTTACTTCCACTTTGTCAACAAACAAATACACTTTTTTCGAATTTTTTGCAAATATTATTATAGGACTGTCACTCCAAAGAATCTAATTTACGTAAATAGAAGTGTTTACGAAAAATATACCTATTCTTACAGAGCTATTTATTTTTTCTGCCCCCCTTGCATTTTTTACCAGGACCTGTGAATTTCACACCAGCCACCTCAAAAACCAGACAACAAACAATCAAAAATTCCAAAGGCCATCCGGCCGATACCCTAAGAAATGGAAGATAATCTCGCAGATACATTGATGACAATATAATTGAAAAAAGCGGGCGATGGGGATCGAACCCACCTAGCCGGCTTGGAAGGCCGGTGCATTACCACTATGCTACGCCCGCTTGTAATTGGTTATTGATTATTAAACATTGATTTTTTACAATCTAACAAAGAAATATAAATACTAAATAAATAATAGTCAACGGTAAATTAAAATGAATATCTCCGAAATCGCCAAAAAAGCCAAATCAGTATCGAACCAACTGCTGGCAATTAAAACTGATGTTAAGAATAATGCCTTAGCTGAAATTGCCAAAGCTCTTAAGCAAAAGAGTTCTGAAATAATCTTGGCAAATAAAGAGAACCTTGCCCTGGCTGAAAAGAATAATCTGGCGGCACCTTTACTGAAACGGCTGAAGTTCGATGAAAATAAAATCACCGATGTCTGCGCGGGTATCGATATTCTTATCAAACTCGATGACCCCATAGGTAAAACAATCACCGCTACAGAACTCGACAAGAACCTTGAGCTTTACAAAGTAAGTTGCCCGCTCGGTGTCGTCGGGATTGTTTTCGAATCGAGGCCTGATGCGCTTGTGCAGATTTCAACACTATGCCTGAAAAGTGCCAATGCTGTCCTGCTCAAAGGTGGAAGTGAAGCAGCAAAAACCAACAGAATATTAGCCGATATCATTTCCGAAGCGAGCATAAAAGCAGGTCTGCCCGAAGGATGGATTCAGTTACTCGAAACACGTCAGGATGTCGCTCAAATGCTGGCCTTGGATGAATATATCGACTTGATTATACCTCGCGGCTCGAACGAATTCGTCCGCTACATAATGGACAACACAAATATCTCCGTCTTAGGGCACGCAGATGGTATATGCCACGTTTATATAGACAACGAGGCCGATTTGGATATGGCTGTGAATATCACTGTCGATTCCAAGTGCCAGTATGTAGCGGTCTGCAATGCAGCAGAAACACTGCTGATAGATAGTAAAATAGCTGAAAAGTTCCTGCCCAAAGTTAAAACAGCCTTAGAGAAAAACAATGTTGAGCTTCGTGGCTGTGGAAAAACAACCTCGATAATAGATATACAACCGGCAACTGAAGAGGACTGGTCAACAGAATACCTGGATTATATCCTTTCGATAAAAATCGTTGATGGGCTCGATGAAGCAATTGACCATATCAACAAATACGGCTCAGGACATACCGATACAATTGTTACTGCTAATAAAGAAAAGGCCGGGATGTTTATGGATAAGGTCGATTCCGCAAATGTATTATGGAACTGCAGCACGCGATTCGCAGACGGCTTTCGTTACGGACTCGGCGCCGAAGTGGGTATCAGTACAAATAAAATCCATGCTCGCGGGCCGGTAGGATTGGAAGGACTCACTATCTATAAATGGAAACTTATCGGCTCAGGGCATATTGTCGCCGATTACGCCGGGAGTAATCCAAAAAAAAAATTCACGCACAGAAAGTTAGGGAATCAGTTGATTAGTTAGTTCCAGAATTTAGAAACGGTGGGAGTAGGCCAATATCCTACCGGTGTTCACTTTCAAAGCGATATATACGGAAGGGAAAGCTGCGGAAGAACAGCATAAAATTGACACCTTTTTTCGAGAAATGCTTGTAAAGCTGACATCTTGTAAGGTACAAGGCGTAGGCCGGACAACCGTAGATATCGAGGGCCTCGAAAAACAGGCTCATTGTTTTTGTCGATGAGTTTCCCGCCTCGTTGGGAACCAATGGTGCTATATAGAAGGCCGCTTTGTTTGATTGGAAAAGTTTTATGAAATCAAGACTGGAACCCATAAAGCATGAGTCGAGATAGACCAGTCTGGGCTTTAGGTTTGCCAGATGGCTGGCTTTTAGCCGGTCATCGCCGAATTCTATGTAATCATCCTCATCCGCAAAGATGTGGCCGTGAGCGCTCATTAGAAGTAAATCAACAGGACCCACTGTCCTGAAGTCGGCGGGTTTTATCTCGGCGATGTCTTTGTATCTGTTATTGGGAATGTACTTTTGAACCTTTATGACGGCTCGTTGTGGGTCGGCCGTCTTGTCGGAAATTAATAATGCGCTGGAGATATCTTTGAGGTTGAATCGCCGTGGGGTTACCTTCTTAAAGCTATACGCTATGGGCTTCCGAAGAAACAGAGGCTTGTCCTGGAAAATCAACAAATCAAAGGGATAAGGTATCAATGTATCATGTCCGAGTACGAACTCGATTTCAGTGCATTGCTGAATGAGTGTTTGAATTGGGTCAAAGAAGGTGTGTCCATATTCGGTGAGTATGGGTGCGACCTTCGAATAGTTGTGGCCGGATGCCTTAGAATTCATATCCAGAAAGGTCTTCAATTTCGCTGCCGGGAAGGCATGCACCTTGAAGGATGTTTTCTGAGATATCAGCTCGGTTTCAACAGCAAGGCCTGAATCAATGGGCTTGATGTACAGGTATAAGGTAACAGTATTATCAGGAGGAGCTGCCTTGCTCAAATATAACGATTCTTCGCAATGGGCAAGCCCACTACAGCAACAGCATATCACGAAAATCAAGACTGTCAGAGTGCTCTTTGCCAAAGATAATTTCTCCGTCATTTCGCCATTTCCTCAAAGCAATAATGGTGAGGCTTGCCCCCCTACTTTTTCGGTTTCAGGTGCTTTGCAAGAAACTGTTTTGTCAGCTTCGGGACGTTCGGGTCTTTGAATCCGCCGTGGCCTGCGCCTTTGACAGTATAAAATGATACAGGAACACCCGTCTTTCTCAACGCAGCTTCAAGCAGCTCACTTTGATGATGTGCTACAAGTGGGTCCTTGTCACCGTGAACTATCAGAAATGGTGCATCATCTTTAGTCACGTAAGTAATCGGATTGGCCTTTGCGACTTTTTCTTTATTTTCCTGAATGTGGCCGCCTATCAACTGCGACTCAGGCGAATCGGGCGTGTTGTGAACCATGCCGTCAGGCAGGCGATGGTCGTCCATCTGGAGCAGGTCGGTCGGGCCGAAGTAATCCACAACTGCCTGAACCCGACTGGATACTTTAAGGTGCCCTCCAACGTCAAAAGCCTTTATGTCACCAGTCGTACCAAGCATTGCAACCAGATGACCGCCTGCGGATGGGCCCCAGGCGGCGAAGCTGTTCAGATCAAGGTTGTACTTTTTCGCATTCGCTCGCAGCCATCGAACGGCAGCCTTACAGTCCTCAATCTGGGCGGGAAATATAGCGTGCTGGCTCAGGCGATAATTAATACTCGCAATCGCATAGC
>CAZJIR010000179.1:0-6197 GCA_964546095.1 uncultured Pirellulales bacterium | reverse complement strand
CGCTGGGCCGGCCAACCGATGCTGTGAAAAAGAAAGCCTCCAGAATGGGACTTCGCAAGTCAAAGAAGTACATGAAGTCGCTCGGCAGAGCATAATTTATTGTTCATAAAAATATGTTCGTTTGCTCAAACAGAAACACAGCAAAACAAAGCTGTATCTGTGAGAGCGATACCTGCGATTGTGGTGGTATAGTAGTTTGTTCCTATATGAGGGGCTACCGGCCCGGTGTTGGGGGAAAAGTTGCGGACCAGTTGTTGGGGTCATCGCCGTAATACTGTGTGGTAATCCGGCTCAATGATGCTCCCCACCCATCCGGCTGAATAGGCCAGGGGTCGTCACCAACAGGATGTGAGCCATCGCTGTAATTGATGCGGTCTGCCTGGAAATAATAACGTATTCCATCAAGCTCTTCACCCGGTTTGGAGAGCTCTACTTTCTCGCCGCTGTTACTCAATCTTCCGGAACCCCATTCTAATATCTGCGTATCGGTGGGAAAGGTCGGATATATGGAATTGAATGTGTTTATATCCCTGACTAACAGCAAATACTCCCCTGCGGCCATTGTGATTTCGAGTGGAAAATCAAAGCTGATGCCATCGCTGTCGGTGAAGCGCCAGGGAGTAAAGATAGATAGTAAGTTATCGTATTCTGCTAATGTTACAGGAAAATCGCTGATATTGTGCAGTTCGATATATTCAGCGTCCGCGTCTCCTTCGGGATGGTACATAATCTCACTGATTACTATGGGGCCGACCAACGGGTAAGCATTAGGCATCCCGGGTGTATTCCAGCTCATTGATACAAAGTCATACGTTCCGTTACTCTTGAGATGCCGGCCGAAGGATATGTCTGTTTCGGAGGCTCCGAAATCCACATGCTCATTGTAACCGGTCAGCAGGCCATCCTGACCGGATTTTAGATACAGGCTTTCGCCATTCTCGCTCAGGGCGAAAGGTTCGATGCTGCTTGGATTGTCCAGGTTTCTAAAATCTAAGTCTTCGTAAAATACAATATAGCCGTATGGCTCAATTATTGTTCCTTCGGCAATTTCGTATTTCATTGGATTGTTATTGCTGTCGCTGAGGTACCAGCCGCCGATGTTAACGGGAACATCCATAGTGTTGTAAAGTTCAATCCAGTCCGGTGCTTCGGCGTGCGAATGAGCCAGCAACTCGTTAATTACCACATCTCCAAGTCTGGGTATTTCGTTCTCATCATACGAGCCGGGCGAACCGCCGATATCAGTACTGGGATACCAACCATACTTGCTGTTCCAGTTGTTGGGTTCAGTGCTTGTCGGGTCACTTGCATTTAGGGAAAAACCTAGGCCATCAGTGCTTTCGTACCAGCCGTCTTTGTAACTAAAATTGTGAATTGTTTGGCCGATGGCATCTTTAAGCTCAATTCTCTCGCCTGCGTTGTTCAGGCTGCCCGTGTATTTGCCGGCTATGTTAAAGCCTGCGCCGTAGCGGGATGTGAATGCACCTGTGTCTTTAACAACAAGGATGCGTTCATTGGCTTCGAACTCCAGATTCGGGAAGGTGAAATCGATGCCGTTCGTGAAGCTTACGAGGTTTAAATTCAAATTTTCGCCGCCGATGTTTTTAAGCTCAATAAACTCGGCATCCGGCTCAGTGTCCTCGGGATGGTACATGATTTCTGTGATACGAAGATTGTCTGCGACAGGACCAACACTGTAAGTGGCTTCGTTAAGTGCGCTCCATGTATTATCCTGCAGCACGCGTGCCTTGATATGTGTGCTCATGTCCAGCATTAGAGCGCTGGTATATTCGATTGCACTGGGCGATAAAACTTCGTTATTGTTGACGGGCGTGCTTTCGCCAGCGGTAAGCTCGACGGATATGAGGAAATCGGAGCTGGTTGGTGATATATTTAATCCATGGATGGCCAGCAGATTTTCACCTTGCTGTAAATCGCCTATGAAATCGGAAATATCGATATTCTCGAAGCTGACGGCTGCCGAATCGTCGTTTTGGTTTGAGGCGTTGGAGTTCCAGCTCGGCGTTCCGCTGAAATTGCGCCTGGCAACTTCGGCACCATTGAGGTAAGCGATAAAACCATCGTCGTAGCGCATTTTCAGTGTCATAAAGTTAATATCCACCAGTTCACCTGCACTAAGAGTAAATGGAATGCGGATATAACAACTTGTATTTTGGCCATACATCTGTGCTTCGACATCGAGACTATAGTAGTTTTGATAACCGGAGCTTCTTTCGTAGCCAATCCCGCCGGGACTGCCTGTGCTGGGTTGCCAGGCTGCGTCATTGAAAAATCCCCCGCCCTTCCAGTTATCGTTAATTTGGCTGGTAGGAACAAGTACGTGTTTGGGAGCATTCTCAGCCACAAGAGTGTTGCCGTTAACGGTTTCTTGTGGCCCCTGTGGCCGGCGCGGGTCGGTGCCATCCAGCGTATAATAAATCCTTCCTTGCGGGGCGGTCGTAGAAAATATATCGGTTGTTGAAATCTGACCTCCATGCTGATACAGGCCGTTAATGTAAAATACAGGCGCTTCCACATTGGGATACAGACCTGCGTCACGGAACTGTTGCAGTACAATGTCCGAACGTTGAGGAAGATAGTAGTTCAGAATCCAGTCCCTCCCGGCTCGCCCGTCATTGTAGTTTGAGTCGCGGTCGTACCAGTCCTCCAGTGTTAAAGGTGTAGAATGATGTTGGTCGCCCCACCGTGTCGATTCTGCAACAATGGCCCTTTCCACTGTGTCCGCCATATTTGCGTAACGTGCAATCAGTGATTCCGGCGTAAGGATTCCTTCGTTGAAAAAGAATTTATGCACACGGTCGGCAAAAAGCATCTGGTACTCAGGGTTTTCCCTGAGGGATTGATGTGGCTGTCCTGCGGAAGAGAAATTATTGTTCAGGGCGTTTTTGTATAGTGGTGAGCGGTCCAGATTGTTTCCTATAGTATTTTCATAGTCCCAGCAATAAAATTTGAAACCGGTACTGTTATCCGACCGGTCACGGGCGGCGTACCAGTTTTTCCAGGGCCAGTCCCAGTTGCCGCCCCAGATGTTGACAATAAGGTAGTCAATATAATTCGGTACATCCATAAGATGGGGATAGTCCGTATTCGGTGTGCCATCAGGATTATTGCCCTGAAGCTCCTGATACGCTTGGTTGGAATTCTCGGCCTGCCGGCACATAAAAAGCATCTGGTTCCATATATCAGAATCTCCGTTGATAACTTCAAAACCTTCCTGTCCATAGTGCATTGCATCCCAATTTTCTTTATCGCCACCGTAGTAGTCGGCTGAGAATGAATGGTCGGGTCGTTCGCAGGGATTGTAAAGCCCCCAGTAAATCCCATTTATATAAAGATGAACAAAATTTCCATGTGAGCCGGCGTTTCCTATAGCTATCTGTAAGCTCCGTCCGAACTCATCTCGTGTGTATTGCTCAGTGTACCTGGCGCCGTTCCAGGCGTAGCCATCATTGGCGCCGCCTCGAAGTACGATAGTATCGAACTCATCGACCGCATTATCCCCGAACAGTGGGTATTGGAGTTTGGTCGGGCCGTAGATTCTCTTGAAGAAAAGCCGGAAGGAATTCTTTTTTGCATTACTGAGAGGCCGAAACCATCCGCCCTGAATTCGAATTCCGCAATTGACCTGAAAACCTTCGTTGCCATCAGGGTAAATCAGTTCTACCGATGCCGGGCGTTCCCAGTCGACCCCTCGTCTTTCCGGATTGCTGTAGATGCCGTTACCTCCGAATATATCATCAGAATTCATTACGATAGATAAGGTGGGAAGATAATTGAGGTCGTCGCGAATCGTGGCCGCGTAGATTCCTCCGTAGTTATCGTCACCATTGGGTTGGCCCTGGGCGTTGAATGTTCCGATAACTTCCCTGTCCATACTATAGTCCGAAGACGAGTTTCCCCACCTGTTGGGAAGACCGGCGTCCAGAGCCGCCTGACGGTCCTGGCGAATCACATCATTAAGGAAGATATAAGTCTGGGTATCCACATTAGAGGACATCCAGCCCGGCCTAAAAGCAACTGCACGAAGGCATGTGGTGTTTCTTATGGCTATGGGTCCTATATACTCGTGGCCATGGGTCTCGGATGGAGTGCTGCCATCTATGGTATAATGTATCATTGCCCCCAGTGTCGCGCAGGTGATTTCCACCTCAAAAGGTTCATCGTAAAAGCCACGGTCGATGCTGAATTTCGTATCGGCTACAAGATTAGTCGTACTGGAAACATTCGGCTGACCCGGCGTGGCGGTAGTAAGATACTGTGGTCTGAGCTGGTTACTATTAGCCACCAACTCAGGCAGGATAAGGAACTGGCCGTCGGTATGACTGTCGTTTAGTCCGTGAATCGACAGCACGTTAGTGCCCTCTTGCAGGTCGCTGAGATATTCGGAAATATCAAAGTTTACGAACTCCATAGAAAACCCATCTGAGCGGTCGCTATCGGCAACGGAGTTCCACACCGGTGTTCCGGTGAAATTATCTCTGGCTACTTCTATACCATTGAGGTACACCACGAAAGCGTCCTCGTATCTTATTCGAAGCTCCAGTGAATCCAAAGAATCAACTTCCTCGCCCTCGAATTCAATACGTGTCCACAATGAGGAGCTGATGTTTTGCATCTGTGGTTGGATATTGGTACTGGCATTGCTTTCGAATGTTCTGACGTAAAGTCCGCCGTCAGATGTGTTGCCAATCAGTTTAAAAATCCTGTCGTCGAAGTTAGTATAATTACCGTGTGCGGCGAACAGCTCGAGTTCCGAGTTACCGCTGTGATTGTAAAATACCAGATGTAGTTCGTAGAAACCCGGCTCCGGAATATTGAAGGTTGCCAGTGTATTCGCTGCAACACGAGGTTCAGGGTGGGAAAATGTCATAGTATGGGTGCCGTTGGTTAGTTCCAGCCCAAAACCATCGTCACTGCTAACACCAAAGGTCCAGTTGCCGGCGATAGGAATGAGGACGTTTCCGGTAACAAGAACGACGAAATCTTCAACTATTTGGCCTATATTAGTACTGGGAAACGGATTATCGCTGGCGTAGTTGCCATTTGAGCCGGTGTTGAGATAGTTAATTACTGTTGCTGTCTCGGCGGCCACTGTGCTCCGTAAAGATGAGTTGTTTATAACTGATTCTGCAACGCTCAAATCGCTGATAGTTGTGTTTGCCTTATAGAAAATCACATTGAAGCCGGGCGAGGCATTGCCGAATCCGATACCGGTTGGCCCGCTCTCCCATGCCGAATCGTCATAGGCCGGGGCTGACCAGTTTGCCCCTGCATCGTTTGCTGTTGGGACCCGATAGGATGCTCTTACACCGGTGTGTACGAGTGTTGTGGTGTATGGTGTCAGGCCGTAAGCAATGTCGGTCAACTGGTTCGGGTATTTTGGTGCATATTCGTGGGCTACGGTAATACCGTCATTTTTTACAAGCGCAAGGTATTCGCCCGTAGCGTCGAGTTTGAAGTTTGTGTGCAGTTCCGCGCTGGTTCGGTTTTTGCCTGAGGCAAAAACCACAAGGAATTCACCAGTGGCGAGTTCGGTGCCACTTGGGAATTGCCATTGGTCTAAGTTGTTGGCATCATCGGTTAAGTACCAGCCGGCTAAGCTTATATTTTCATCCGTGGGATTATAAATCTCAATCCAATCAGAGGAATCACTATCCTCATCTAGTAACTCCCCTTCTTCCAGAGGTGGCTGGCTGCCATTGCTTGTCATGAACTCGCTTATCACTATTGTTGTGCTGTTCTGATTATTTGTAGGGTAAGACTGTGATTTGGCTGAGTTGGTCAAAAATAACACTAATAGAAACGATGGCAACCATATCTTCATTTCTTTGAGCATTATGAACTTTTTTCCCCGGCCTGTTTGTATCCTCATGCGATGCGCTCTTATTATTAACCTAAGTTTCTTCTCTACTATCTATCGTGCTTGAGCAGATGCTACTGAACAAAGAATAAGGTATAAAACCCTTTGTCCATTTTAACTTATATACAGTCGTTAAGTCAATACCGTTCATTTTCAACTCTAACATCTATCTAACCTTAAGGTGTGTCCTATAATATCTCACTTTATATTATTGAAAGTGAGTTTTCTTAACGAATGTTCTAACCAAAATATAATATATTTATATAAGTATGGGCAATCGTTGCGGATGTTATGGGTCCCCAAAGCACTGTAGACA
>CAZJIR010000178.1:0-6226 GCA_964546095.1 uncultured Pirellulales bacterium | reverse complement strand
TTTTTAAGGAGTCAAACGATGAAAAAGACAAGTTTAACATTCAGGTATGTGGCTATTCTGATTTTTATCACTTCAGTCAATGCTCAGATGCTTAACGCTCAGGAGACCGTATCTCTTTCAATCAATCCCTTGAAAGTCGAAGGCAATATTGATGAGAAAATATATGGCCATTTTCTGGAGCATATTTATCATTCTGTTAATGGCGGTTTGTGGGGAGAGCTAATATGGAATCGCAGTTTCGAGGAACCTGTAGATAAGGGTCGCTGGTCTATTAAAGAAGATTCTCTTGTACAATCGAAGATATCTGACAACGTAAGGCTGGTGTTTGGAAACAAGGAATGGAGCGACTACGAAATTACTCTTGAGGCACAAAAGACTGACGGCTCGGAAGGTTTTCTTATTCTGTTTCGAGTATCGAACGACGAAGATTTTTACTGGTATAACATTGGCGGCTGGGGAAATATTCAAAGCGCGCTGGAAAAAGGCGTAAAAGCAAAAGCATGGGGATTAATCGGACCGGTCATACAGAATAAAATTGAAACGGGTAAGTGGTACAATATAAAAGTTCGTTGCGAGGGTGGGCACTATAAAGTGTCGCTGGACGAAAAAACGCTGCTCGATTTTACAGACAGAAACAATCCGCATCTCAAAGGCTGTATCGGAGTAGGAACATGGAATACAAAAGCCAAGTATCGAAATATCAAAGTAACCTCACTTGATGGCAAAATTCTATTTGAAGGGCTCCCGGAACTTAAGACCGAACAAGGCAGTGCCAGATATTGGCAGCTTTATGGTAAAGGCCGCACGTTCATGACAGAAGACAATCCGCTCAACAGTGATTTCTGTCAGGTGATTACATCACAGGCCGATGAGGCGGGTGTAGAACAAAAGCCATTCGACATTCGCAGAGGAGAAGTTTATGACGGTTCGATATGGGTACGGGGAAAGGCACCTGATGGCCTTGTGGCAAGATTTCTTGATGGAAACAAGACAATTAAAGAGATAAATCTTAGAAAACCTGATACGGAATGGAAAGAACACAGAATTATTTTTATCGCCACAGTGGATTCGAAAGAAGGAAAGCTTCAGATAGGTATCAAAGGCAAAGGTAAGATATGGCTTGATCAGGTCAGTTTAATGGCCCAAAACGCTAAGAGCACTGGCGGCTATCGTCCCGATTTGCTGCAGGCGATAGACGAGCTAAAACCCCCTGTTATCCGCTGGCCGGGCGGCTGCTTTGCGTCCCCATACCGCTGGAAGGACGCCATCGGGCCTCAGCATAAAAGGAAAATGTACCCCAGAGAAATCTGGGATGACCTTGAAATAAACGCCTATGGCACAGATGAATTTATCAGGATGTGCAAAAAGATAAGTGCAGAACCTTTGATAGTAGTGAATATTGGAACGAAGGCCTGGAATGAAAACCCAAACCCGGAAGAATTTATGCAGGATGTGTTGGACTGGATTGAATACTGCAATGGCTCTGCTACAAGCAAATGGGGTAAAGTTCGGGCTCAAAACGGTCGCTCCGAATCTTATAATGTTAAATACTGGGAAATCGATAATGAGACCTGGCACATGAGCGCGGAAGATTATGCCGCAGAGGTTAAAAAATACGCGCCGGCAATGAAAAAGAAAGACCCCACAATAAAACTTGCCGCCTGCGGAAGCGGAAGTTTCAACCTCGAGTGGAATCGTGTGATAATTGACCAATGCGCTGAATTGATTGATTACTTAAGTATTCATCATTACGAGAACCCGCAGCGATTTGCACAAGGGCCATTCAATTATGAGCGTTTTATACGTCAAACGGGTGAGCTTATATCGAAATCAAAAAATCCGAACCTGAAGATATACTGTTCGGAGTGGAATGCCCAAAGCATCGACTGGCGAACAGGGCTGTATGCCGGAGGTATCCTGAACGCATTCGAAAGATGCAGCGACATTTTTGAAATTGGAGGTCCTGCGCTATTCTTACGACACGCATCAGCGACGGCCTGGAACAATGCCTTCATCAACTTTGACCACGCTGGCTGGTTCCCGGCTCCCAATTATGTCGTTATGAAGCTGTGGCGGGAACATTATGCTCCGGACAGGATTGCCATTGAAGGTGATGTCAAAGCATTGAACGCCGTCGCGACTAAATCACTGAACGGCAGGACAGTTTATTTCAAAGCGGTGAATCCGACCGACAATGAGGTAGAGGTGAACTTATCAATGGATGAAGGTTTTAAGGTTAGAAAAGCCTCTATGGAGAAGGTGGCGCCGGGTTCGTTAGATGCAATGAATTCATTAAAAGCGCCCACTAAAGTTCAACCGGAAAAAGGTGAAGTTCAAATAGTTGGTCAGGAAGTAAAATTCAAACTTCCGTCTTTATCGGTGGCAGTAGTGACAATTGAACGCTGATTACGTAGAGCAGGCGGTAATCCGCCCAATCGCTGCTGGCAAATTTTTTAATATTTGCGATAAGTTCTATGAACAAAAAAGGCAAATATACTTACGATTGGCCAAGGCCGATGGTTACAGTTGACGCGGCCGTCTTTACTTCCTCAGGCGACCGGACTAAAATACTCCTCATTAATCGCGGACATGAGCCTTTTAAAGGCCAATGGGCGCTGCCGGGCGGATTTGTGGATATGGACGAGGAACTGGAGGATGCCATCGTCAGAGAGCTGGCCGAAGAAACAGGATTAACAGGTGTCCAATTAGAGCAGATGCGCACCTTCGGCACAATTGGCCGTGACCCAAGAGGCAGACAGATTACAATAGTTTATTTAGGCATTACAAAAGAAGACCAGACCGAAATAAAGGCCGGCGACGATGCTGCCCAGGCCAGGTGGTTCGATATAGAAGAGCTTCCCGACAATATGGCATTCGACCATCACGATGTGTTAAGATTCGCTGTCGAAAAACTAAAAAAATAAATTAAAGTGTTTTACCTTTGTGTTTTTGTTTTGGAAGGTTTGATAAGGATGGACATTTTTGAGAAGGAAAGCCATATAATAATATGGGGTGACGCGATTGAGGCGCTTTCTGCTGAGATTCCTGACAACTCTATTGATTTAATTTTTGCTGATCCTCCATATAATATTGGGAAAGACTTTAATGGTAAAAAAGACAAATGGGAATCAAATGAAGATTATCTGAGATGGAGTTATCAATGGCTGGATCTATGCGTCAAGAAGCTCAAGTCTAATGGTAGCTTTTATGTGATGACATCTACCCAAAATATGCCATACTTTGATATTTATTTGCGAAAGCGTCTGGCGGTATTTTCGCGGATTATATGGTTTTACGATAGCTCAGGCGTTCAAGCCAAAAATTATTACGGTTCTCTATACGAACCTATCCTTTTTTGTGTTAAGGATAAAAACAACTACACTTTTAATTCGCAAAATATTCTTGTAGAGGCGAAAACAGGATCCAGAAGAAAACTAATAGACTATCGAAAGCCCGTTCCAACAACCTATAATTCTAAAAAAGTCCCTGGTAATGTTTGGGAAATCCCAAGGGTGAGGTATCGTATGGATGAATATGAAAACCATCCTACTCAAAAACCAGTGGTATTGTTAGAAAGAATTATTAAAGCGAGCAGTAATAAAGGTGATGTTGTCCTTGACCCTTTTTCTGGAACCTTTACAACCTCATACGTTGCAAAGAACCTCGGGAGAAAATCAATTGGCTTAGAAATACAAGAGGAATATGTGAAGATAGGATTGCGAAGACTTGAAATAGCCTCAGAATATAAAGGGCAACCTCTGGAAAAGGAACGTCGCACGTTTGAACTTCGGGTGGATAAAAAACAGAGAATGCTGAACTTCTCAGAGAGATGAAAATGGAACATGAGTTCACTAAGAAAATCAAAGAGATTTTAAAAAAGAATTTCGGCGATGTCTCGGATAGGGTTTTTTCTGAGTGTGAGATCATCCAGTATCTTAACATAAAAACTAAATCTGCAAGTAAAGGTTCAAAGTCACGAGGTAGTTTTGCGAACTTATACGCTGTATATGTATTGATCGAAGATTATCTCTTAAAAGAGTTTCAAAGAACGGGGAAATACGCTGAATATGATGGCGCAGTTTTCACGAACCTTTTTAAAAGGCAGCGAGAATTGCCCTTCGGCCAAAAACTTCAGAATCATGCCTTGAATCATAGGATGAACGAAGAGTTTAAGAAGTATTTTCGAACTTGTGACTATATACCCATTCTCAGGAGCCCAGAGACAAATAGGTATTGGTTTAATGAAAATTTACTCAAGATTAAATTCGATGAACAATATTACAATCTGGCAGAGACAATGATAGAGATTATTGATAAGTATATCGAAACTAAGAAAAGCGCCTTTGAAAAATTTATACGATTCTGCGAGAGTTCTCAAAAGCTAAAAAAGAAAGAATTGATTGACTTCATAGGCAGCTTAGTGGAGCCGACAGTGGACGCCAGGGTATTTGAAATTGTAAGTTATAGTATATTGAAATATTATTATCACAACCGGAAAATTTATTGGGGCTTTGAGATTGATAAAATTCAGGAAGAGAATTTGAGGCTTTTCAAAACAGGTCGTACAAATGCGAATGATGGTGGAATTGATTTTGTAATGAAACCCTTGGGGCGTTTCTTTCAGGTAACTGAAACTATAGATGTCAACAAGTACTTTCTGGACATTGATAAAATCGAAAAATATCCAATAACATTTGTAATAAAATCTTCTGACTCGATTCCAGTTTTAAAAAGCAAAATACAGGAACAAGCCGAAAAGCAATATTCAATAAAAGCGATTGTTTCACGATACATGGAATGTATTGAGGAAATAATCAATATACCTACCCTTCTGGATAGATTTCAAAAGGCTGTTAGCCAAAAGTACCTGGATAATATTTTGGCTGAGATAGTCAGGCAAAGCAAAGTTGAATTTAGTTACGATGATGACTATGACATAAGTGATTATGAAGATATTAATATATCAGAATAGACAATTGGAATAGCTCCGCCTAATATAGCAAGTATGAATGAAAGCGTTGACATAATAATTGATTTTGCAGGGATTTGGCTGGCTAATCCTGTATTCACCGCTTCGGGTACGTGCGGATATGCCGATGAGCTAACTGATTTTATGGATGTCAATAACCTCGGTGGTTTCATCACCAAGAGCATTACACTCAAACCAAGAAAAGGCAATCCGGCACCCAGAATTGTCGAAACAGATTCGGGAATGCTCAATGCGATTGGCTGGGCTAATATAGGATTAGACAAATTCATCGAAGAAAAGCTTCCCGTGCTCGAAAAAATAAACGCTGCCATTTTCGTCAACATAGCGGGGAAAACAATTGATGAATACGTGGCTGTAACACAACGCCTGTCATCTGAAAACGCAATAGCAGGCTTCGAGCTTAATATTAGCTGTCCCAATGTCAAAAAAGGTGGAGTAAGTTTCGGAACAGACCCCGAACAGGTGACAGAAATCACTAAGGCGGTGAAAGCCGCCGCCGGACAGAAAGTACTGATGGTCAAGCTCCCCCCCGCCGTCACGGATATAAGCGTTATTGCTCAGGCAGCTATCGAAGCCGGCGCTGATGCCCTAAGCCTGATTAATACATTCACTTCTATGGTAATCGATATTGAAACCCGCGCGCCGATTTTAGGTAACAGAGTAGGCGGATTATCAGGCCCGGCGATAAAACCCATCGCGGTTTATTTAGTCAATAAGGTTTATAACGAAGTCGCAAAAGAAAAAGGCATACCGATTCTTGCAACCGGTGGGATAAGAAACGCCTCCGATGCTATCGAATTTATGATTGCCGGAGCTTCGGCGATAGCTACAGGCACGGCCAATTTCCTCGACCCGTCCTGCACGATAAAAATCATCGAAGGCATAAAAAAATACTGCACTAATCATAATATCACAAACATCAAAGAGCTGATTGGCTCACTTTCAATGGAGTAGGGATTATGAACAGCCAAACTTCTCACCTCGAAAGAGTTCTGTACATCCTGATTTTCTCCGCTATTGCACTTGTAATGGTTACGCCGGTATTTGCGTTGGGACAAACGCTTAAACTCGATGAAAGTCCCGCCAAACCGGGCCAGTGGGGTTACCGCCCTGCCGATGGCGCAGTATCGCGGGTCAATCCCCCAAGTTTTTGTTGGAGACCTCAAAAAGGTTTGACGTGGGAAATCGAATGCACTGATGACACTGCACCTGAAAAAACGGAATACAGCATAAAAA
>CAZJIR010000177.1:0-6235 GCA_964546095.1 uncultured Pirellulales bacterium | reverse complement strand
AAAAGCTCACAATGTAAAGTGAACAATTAAGCACAAATCAGGCATTTTCAGTCTGTTTTTTGATAGATAGCTGTGTGCTTGTTGTTAAAGCCTAATCGAGGTTCATTGTCATCAGGAATTCTGCGTTGGTTCGTGTTTTGACAAGCCTGCTCTTGAGCAACTCTATCCCCTCAACAGGATTCAATTCGCTCAGAACCCTTCGAAGACGATATACAAGCTGGAGCTCCCTCGGGTCGAGCAGTAACTCTTCGCGTCTTGTTCCGCTTCGGCTGATGTCTATAGCCGGCCAGGTTCTTCTGTCAACAAGACGTCTGTCAAGATGCAGCTCCATATTTCCAGTAGCCTTAAATTCTTCAAAAATAACCTCATCCATTTTCGAGCCTGTATCGATTAACGCAGTTGCAAAGATAGTGAGTGAACCACCTTCTTCGATATTTCTTGCCGCGCCGAAAAATTTCTTGGGCATCTGCATTGCGCCGGCATCAACACCGCCAGTCAGGATTCTGCCCGAATGCGGCATCTCGGTATTATAAGCACGGGCAAGACGGGTTATTGAGTCCAGCAGGATTACTACATCTTCGCCGTACTCAACAAGTCGCTTTGCCTTTTCTATCACGACTTCGGCCACCTGGCAGTGACGTGAAGCCGGTTCGTCGAAAGTGGAACTTATAACCTCAACATCTTCAGCGGTCTTCCGCTTCATCTCTGTCACTTCCTCAGGCCGCTCGTCAATCAGCAGCACTATCAGCCTAACATCGGGATGGTTTGTGCTCATAGCGTTTGCAATTTTCTGAAGCAGAATTGTCTTGCCGGTTCGCGGCGGAGCAACTATCAGACCACGCTGACCTTTACCAACCGGCGTTACCAAATCAATTATTCGCATATTTAATTCCTCAGCCGAAGTTTCGAGGATGAAACGGTTTTCCGGATGCAGTGGTGTCAAATCGCTGAAGACCACCTTTTCCGAAAGGTTATCGGGGTCCTCAAAGTTAATCGCCTCAACGCGCAGGAGAGCAAAATATTTCTCGGAATCCTTCGGAGGCCTGATTTGACCTGATACAATATTACCCGTCCGCAGGCCAAAACGCCGTATTTGAGATGGTGAAACATAAATGTCATCCGAAGATGATAAGTAATTATAATCAGGATTCCGCAGAAATCCGTAGCCATCCGGCAGCACTTCCAGCACACCTTCGCCATACATCAATCCGTTCTGGCGGATACGCTCTTTGAGAATCCTGAAAATCAAATCCTGTTTTTTAAGAGCACTGTATTCTGTAATATCTTCATTTTTAGCAAGATCGTGCAACTCTGCAACGGTCAGTTTCTGCAAATCCGTTAAATATAAGTTGCCCTTCTTAATCCGCTCATATTTAGCATGCGTGGATTCTTCCTCAGCCTCTTTGGCTCTCCTAGCTTCTTCCTCGGCATCGACCTTGGCCGAATTTACTGCTGAGTTATCCTCTGTTTGTTCTTGCTGTTCGGCGGTATCCTGCTCTTCAACAGCCTTTTTCTTTGTACTCTTGCGTTTTTTAGTTGTGCTCTTTACAGCCTTAGCCATCATTACTCCTTTTCCACTTGTAAAACACTGTTGTTGCCTCTGCCAAGCTCACTCCCGCAAAAGCGGGTGGCAGGGATACGATTCCACAGAATTACTTTCCCGCAGGAATTTAATAGGATTTGAACTTTGAATAGTAGAAATATAACCTATATATTAAAAACGGGTAACATTAATTGAGCATTCTACAACAAACCCCACTTACCCATTATACACAATGTAAGAGAAAATATCTTTAACTTGCCTGGTTAATACCGAGAAGTCAGAATTGTTATCTATGGTATTATCGGCGACGCCTGCTTTGTTGTCCAGAGAAATCTGAAAATTTTCTCTAATTTTAACCTGATTCTCATTAAAACCCAATTTTTTTGCTCTTTTAAGCCTTAAATTTTTTTCACAATTAACAAAAATTAGCTTGTCACACCGTTTGTCCCACCCAACTTCCACCAATAACGGCATATCCAACACGATTGCCCTGACCTGATTTTGGTGCCTATATTTTTCTATTAGCTCTTCAGCCTTTTGCAAAACTAGAGGATGGATTATACCGTTAAGCAACGAGAGCTTTTGAGCATCTGCAAAAACAACTTCAGCCAGTTTCTTATGGTCAATCCCGTCGGCCGAATCCAAAACAGCCTGGCCAAAAAGACCAATTATTTTTTCTTTAACGACCAGGTCATTGAGTAACTCGTGGGCAATTTTGTCGGCGTCAATAACCGCACAGCCTAATTTGGCAAACTCAGCAGCAACGGTGCTTTTGCCTGAGCCGATACCACCTAAAATGCCAATTACTGGTTTGTCACCAATATTACTCACAGGCGGGCAGTCTAACCACCCTATTTCGAGCAGTCAAGCACAAAGACGGGGAAAGAAAAGCCAAGCAGAATATGGCCTTTACGATATGTGAAGCTTATCTAAGACTTTTGCGCCATCCGGTATCGCACTGACAGATTTCAAACTTTTAAGCAGATAATTTTTCACAACTACATCCCAGCTCATATTTTTTGCAAGTTTGTAGCCGGTCTGAACCATATTTTCAATCTCAGTCTGGTTTTTTGGTAAGCGGGAGCATATTTGCATTGCAACCCGCTCGCTCTCCTTCGCTTCTATTTGGTTGCGCACTGATGAATCAATATGCAGCATATCTTCAATATCAACATAGCTATTATTCGCAAGCTTCGTATAGTCCGCAAGGATAACATTCCTGACATCCTTTGCGCCGGTTACATCCCGCACGAAACCCGAACATCCGCAGACACTACTAAAAACGCATATTCCGCCGAAAGTCAGCGGTTCGAGCTGAGCTATCCCAAACGGCTCATAAATACTCTGACCAAATTCGACATCGCTTCCCTTACGTATATCTATAAATTCTATATTTTCAGGCATCCTGCTGCCGCACCATTTAGGTGCAAAGCCAAACTGGTTGATGAAAATGATTTTTATATTCCTGCTTTTAGTATTGAATTCCTGTACGGCCGTATAGTAATCCGCTTCACCGCCGGACATATCCGGCCAACCTTCGCGGTGAGCCACGGGCCAGTGATATGCCGATTCCATATTGTAGATATCACGGCTGGGCCGGCGTGTTACTTCGGTTGAAAGCACAAACAGCACTGCTGTTTTACCCTGCGTTCTGAACTCTTTGTCAATTTGTTCGAGAACTCGTAAATCACGCCACATTCCCTTGCTTCGTACTAATCTTGTAACGTGTGTAAAGACAAAGTCCGGCTTATAACCCAATAGATTTTCACAATATTGCTGTAGCCTTCCCTTTGACGCAAGCTTGTCGGCAACGCTGATTTGATAAGCCGGGATACCGTTATAAACTATATCTATCTTGGCGCTTTCGAATTCCGGTGCGAGGAACCGCAATTCGTCCACCACATAATCACCCACAGCATATATATGGTCGCAGTATTTCGAAGCTCCTACAAGAGCGTGTTTGAAATAGGAATTCTGGTCGCCGAACACTTCATTAACGCAAAGCCCATCTCCATGAGCACGCTTAATGACATTATAGAACATCGTATCGTGGCCCGGATGCTCTTCCACAAGCCGACGCATGGTAGCCACCTCGTGAGCATAAAAAACCGTCCTGAAATTACAGGATTGCTCAAGAATAGCAGCTAACGCCGTCGGCATTCCCATAAACTCGTGCGAAATAACAATTGTCGAATCGTTAGCAGCGTTGATTGCTTTTAGCACGGCAATCGCCACAGGTGCTAATCGGACATACTGTTCATATTCCCAGAGGTTTTCGTGCAAATGGCTGGGGACGCCAAATTCCTCGAACAACTGTCTTTTAAATTCGTTCACAATTCCTTTATCTATACGTTTTACATCAATCAGCACTACCTCAGATGTGCTTTTTATACCTGTCTGCTCATCAATGAACGTTCGTCTGCCATAGACAATACTCGTATTGAAGCGATTTTCAATCTTACGAAAGGCCGGAGCGTATCCGGTATTTACAAAGCCATCAATAGATGAATAAAACACTTCACCATTTTCGCCGAGCCGCTCCGATACAGAACCTTCGGTAGTAAATAACGGACCGACAAGAATTGACCTATGAATTGCTTCAAGATAAGATTTACAGGTGAAAAAACCTTCCAGAACTGCACCTATACCACCGACTTTCCCTATCGCTTCATGGGTAACGTGCACTGCTGTCGCCTCATTAGCCATAATCAGTTTCCCTCCAAGCTACAATACTACTCTTCTTCAATACAAAGTCCACTCGGGTAGTCGTTACTGTTTCCAACTAAAATATAAGAAACAATTTCATAACAACAAAATTGGAGGATTTTTGTGGCTTGGTATTTTTTCGCAGACCGAAAAAATCACGTCAGATTTGAAAATTGATGGTATTTTTTGGGACTGTCTCTGCCGGCTTTCGTAAATTTTCTAAAAAAGTCAGCTCATTTCGCTACGCAGGGTTCTTATTAAACCTGAAATTACTTGTTGAGGAATATCAGCTAATTCCGGTTCCAGTATTTCGCCCAGGGCTATTTTGTCAAGAATATCCACCGCCTGAACATTATGAGGTTCTATAAGGGCCTCAACTTCCTTGGCTTCAGCTAATTCACCATCAGCCATTTGCCGCAAATACATAACTATATATTTCGTCAACTCTTTGTTGCTGACCCCAAATATCAGCCCGGCTGTCTCATCCGGCTTAGCCATCTCAGCCACTCCTTCCGGAATAATTCTTTCCTGCAATATGTCTTGTGTAAGCTTATGCGTCTCAGCCATAAGCTGTTTTTCCCGCTCCTCAGCAGTGGTATCTATTGGTGCAAGCTTTAGTTCTTCGCCAGAGTCCAAACCGGGAACATATAGTTTCTTATGGCACGCGGGGCATTTCCCCCATTTGCCGCCGGCGCTATCAGGAGCTTCTATCTTTTTACCACAATAGTCACAGTGAAATCTTATCGCCATTTTAGCACCTCTTTAAGTTCTTATTCAAATTCGTGTCTCCCTACTTCCTGAATCAATCAGTTTTTAAGATATTAACCAGCTTGAGCTAACTATTTCTCTGTTTTATATTCCGCAATTACCTCGGTAGTTATACCCCCGCGAGGTGTAAATCTGGATGTAACCTTCATCCAGCGGGGTTTACATACACCACTTAAATCATCTAATATATCATTTGTCAGAGCCTCGTAAAAAATGCCCTTATCACGGAAACTTTGCATATAAAACTTCAGGCTCTTTAGCTCGATACATAATTTGTCGGGACAATATTCGATGACAATCTGACCAAAGTCCGGCTGAGATGTTCGAGGGCAAAGGCTTGTAAATTCGGGGCATGTGATTGTGACACAATAATTTCGCTCAGGATGGGGATTGTCGAATAATTCTATTTTTACCTGTTCGCCCATTGCTATCCCTCATAAAAACCCGACACTTCTAATATAACTTCAATGCTGATTTAAAACAAGTAATAAAAAAACAGTTGATAAAATAAACATACGTCTCCCAAAAGCACTTAATAAAGCCTATATTCTATGGCCTAAGTGAGAGAAACCTTGCGAGGAGAGCCAAGTTTGGATGCAGAACAGTTCTTGAAAGGAAAGAATACAACAGTATAATGAAAACCGGAGTTGAAATCGTCTCCTAAATCAGAGTCTTATTTGTCTCATTCTTGCTGATGACCTAAAGAGACAAAACGGTGACGGTACCTATGAAAACCGGTCAGGCCATTTCCCTGAAGGAGGATTTGACATTAAGAACGAATCGACCATGAAACAGACATTATCTCTTTGAAAGGCACACTCGTGAACATTCCTCCCATCAAAGACGCCGGGAGACTCTGCTGCCTGGTGACGATGAGCCTCATGGTAGGTCTCTTCTTCAGCGAGCGGCAGGTGCACGCGGCCGGAACATCATCTAAGGCGCAGCAGCTCGACTATCATTTTGATGGAATTATCTCTCGGGAGGTGTTGGAGAACTATCTGGACCGTTCCGTGACAATGGCGTATTTTCTGGTTACGAAAAAGGCGGAGGGCAACCGGGAATATCTGTACAGAGAAGACGATATCCGCCTGATCCAGAACATAGGAGCCAAGTTCATCGGCCGTGCCATCTATCGCTGGAACGGAGAAAACCACCTAAACGACATTAGCTTCTGGACGGATGCAAAGGTGTTGATCGACAGAGTCCACGCGTTTGACC
>CAZJIR010000176.1:0-6345 GCA_964546095.1 uncultured Pirellulales bacterium | reverse complement strand
CGCACAACCTCTGGCTCCGGAGGCCAACGCTCTATCCAATTGAGCTACGGGGACACAAATTACTGCCATATCTATTATGCCAAAACAGCCCGCAAGTCAAGAATATAGCCTGTTTTGTGTGTAATTTCTGCTGTCTACCAATTTTCACGTCACATAAACATCGTCTTACGGCACTAACTAATAGAGACAACTTGTGTAGTACATATTTCAAGAAAGACCTGCAGGCTGTTTAGAGAAGACAATCGGGGGCTTCGAACTTTTACACGTGTAAATTTGGCCTGAATATGTTATAATAAAACGTGTTATGAATGGAATGGAAGGTGCACAAATGAAACTACACCACTCAATTCAAATCTGGCTTGTTTTACTTCTAACTACTGTATTATGCTGGACTTCTGTTGCTCAGGCAGTTCGACCGGGCTGGAAGCGACAAGAGGTCAACTGGCGCACAACCGGAGGTGCCCGTATAAAAGCCATACACTACCCTCTTGGGAAAAAACTGCCGATACCCACTAAACAAGACAACCATCAACAAAAACAAATACACAAAAAGCTTATTCCTCCTGAGGCAAATTCTCGACTCGGACTCTTCGCTCAAGACCTCACTACTCCAATATATGCCACCGTGATTGATTCGCCTCCAATAGGCGGTTTTGTCCCATGGATTGCTGTAAGCGTCACTGATAGACGTTCGGCTGAACTTGAATTTGAGGCTATACCAAGTGCCTCCGTTGTTGGTCGCTTTTTAACTTCGAATCCCCAAGTTGACTACGCTATCGGCATTTTCGACACAGGTGCCAGTGCTCACGTAATGTCGGGAGCTGGCGCTACAAGGGTAGGTTTGTTCGATCATACTCCTGACCTTATCACTTCAAATCTGATCGAGGTCTATGGTGTAACCGGCTCAGTCGATGTATGGGTAAGCCAGCCCATAGGCCTTTTCATCGACGGATTAGGTGCTATTGACTCCAATGGACTACTTCCGGATAACTCTGCAATGGTTGGCCAGACAAATGTCTCTATCAGTGTTGGCGACCCAATCGATTCACCAAATTTGCCCACCGCTATTGGTACGCCACTTAGTGTCTTCTTCACTACAGTATTTAACAACGAACAGCAAATAACAGTTACCCTGGATAATGAAGAATTTACAGGCCCGGACTTACTCTTTTACGAAAACAATGACCCCTGCATCCCGAACTACTCCAATGTTATACCTCTGGAATTACGTCCACTCGGTGCTGTCTCCGTACAGTATTTACCCTCTCTTGAGGGTCTTTTTGAATTCCCCCCTGCCAGTCCTTCTACGATAATAGGAAATCTAAGCCAGAGCCTATTCTTTGTACACAGCGTAGATATCACTGAAGGCGAAAACACCGCAATCGATAAAGACCGCTTCATGTTCGATACAGGCGCTCAAGTAACTGTCATTGGCTCAAGAATCGCGGCCCGGCTCCAATTGGACACCAGCAATCCGGAATTCGAGGAAGAGATAACAGACGTCACGGGGGCAACAACAATGGTACCAGGATTTTATATCGATTCTATCGAAATTCCTGCTCTGGGTGAATGGCTAAGCTTCACAAATGTCCCCGTTATACTTCTCGACGTAGCTTCTCCGGAAGGCGGTACTCTCGACGGTATTATAGGCATGAACCTCTTTGTTGAGTTCAATTTAGTACTACGTGGAGGCGGCTTGTTTTTACAGGATGACCCTACGCTCGAATTCAAACTTATCCAAACACCGATAATTGCAGATATCGCGCCACAAGGTGGTGACGGCATCGTTGATTTTCTGGATTTTGCGGCCCTCGCCAAATCCTGGCTCGCTACCCCGACCTCGCCTAACTGGAATCCTAAAGCCAATATAGCACCTTCATCGAGTCCAGACAGTAGTATCGACATTCTTGACCTCGCCGTATTTACTGAATTCTGGCTTTATTAAAACACATCCTAAGTCTGTCAGAACCTAATCTGAAAGAAACCACAGCATAATATCATATCAATCTTCGCTTACACATTTGTGCAAACGTTTGACATAGTTGTATTTTGCAAATATCATCTATCGATTATTTAAACCTTATTGCTTACTCATAGGATGACCAAATGAGTGTTATTCTGGATTTAATATATTTATTGGCCGGGATTGCTTATAGCCCTGTAGTTGTATATCGCGCTCTAAGACATAAACGCTACCGAGCCGGATGGGACCAGCGTTTCGGTAAAATCATCCGTAAAAGTCCTCAGAAAAAATGCATCTGGCTCCACGCTGTAAGTGTTGGCGAGATAAATGCAGCAAAAACTATCATAAAAGAGCTACAAAACAGATTCGCCGACTTTGAAATTGTAATCAGCACTACGACCGATACAGGATTTGCCCGTGCAAGTTCCTTATTCGGCGAAAACCTGCAGATTTTTTACTTTCCGTTTGATTTGTCCTGGATAATGCGACGTGCATTCGGCAATATCCACCCGACAATTTGTCTGTTGATGGAATTGGAAGTTTGGCCTAATTTCATCCACACTGCATGGCAGTTAAATGTTCCCGTAATCATCGTCAATGGTCGAATGAGCGATAAAAGTTTTCCCAGATACAAAGCAATAAAACCAATTGTTAAGAAAATCTTCAGCAAAATCGGTTTTGTTCTTGCCCAGACTGAACAATACGCCCAGCGGTTTAAAGAGCTTGGATGCCTCAATTATAAAGTTATCATAACCGGCTCATTAAAATACGATACAGCTCAAATCACTGATAAAGTTGAAGGTGCCAATGCCCTTGAAACTCAATTAAATATTAGTAATGAAAGATTATGGGTTGCAGGTGCTACGGGAAATGACGAAGAAAGGATATTGCTCGACGTATACAAAAGTCTAAAACATAATAAAAAGTTTGCTGACTTGCGTCTGGCGATTGTGCCTCGTAAGCCCGAAAGATTCAATGAAGTTGCACAACTAATAGAAAGTGAAGGATTTCCACTGATTCGCTACAGTCATTTAAGAAATAATACTACTCACCCACCAACCAACCACCAGGTAGTAATACTTGGCGATACGATGGGTGACTTAAGAAAGTTTTACTCGCTGGCAACGATAATCTTTGTCGGCCGGTCTCTCGTGCCGATGGGAGGTTCCGATATGGCCGAGGCCGCCGCACTCGGTAAATGTACTATTTTCGGCCCCTACGCATTCAATTTCAATCAAACCGTTGATGCTCTTTTAGCCGATAACGGCGCAATTTTAGTAAAAGATGAAGAGGAATTGCTTCAGACAATGCATAAATGTCTGAGTGATTCCAACTTCTCACAGTCGATCGCTAAAAACGGCCGGGAAGTAATCAGAAAAAACCAGGGAGCCACCACAAAAAGCGTCGAACAAATCGCGAAATTTCTGACCACTACGCGATGAATATATTCTCAAACAATTAACTTTTGAGATGCTTTGCTACTGCCTTAACACGCACCGGATCTGTCCACATTAGGCTCAACATAAATCGATACACCTTCACCCAAAGCTCCTACTGTTGCTGTTCAATCCATTTTCCACTCTCGTTCATCCAGACGTGTTTAAAACCTTGAGGCCTCGGGCGATTGAAATAGAAATTCCGCATACCATCAGTAATTTCTTTCGGTCCTATAGACTTAATACTAAGAGTAATACTGAGTGAATCTTCGTCTTTGTTCTGTCCGTACGCGATAATCTTTATCGAAGTAGGAACAAAGAATCCATCTGATACTTCCATGTAATCATCCAGCTCAGTATAAGCTATAGCCCGACCCTCCAAATCGAAATATTTTATCTTTTTAACCAGGTAACTACGACTATAGATATATATTTTTTTGGTTACCTCATTCTGTTCTTGTTTCGTAAGTACATCAAAAGCGCCCTCATTCGACAAAGACCAATTCTCCTCCGCCTTTATTTCCATAATCCCAAGGGCTTCAAACATAGTGCTGGGATTTATTATAAGTCCTTCGTAAGAATGTTGTTCGGACCATTTCCCCCACCAGTAAGTGCTGATTTCCTTCGGCTTTAATGCAAGCCAAAATTCACGTTCATTCGAGCCGAGAATTATTGCCTTATTAACAAGAGTCGCATCACCCTGCAGATAGAGCTCAACAGGAGGACTCATAACGATTTTAACCATAGGAAGGGATTCCTTATGTCTTTTATTTTCCTCATCATAATACTGCAAGATGCACCTGCCCTTAGCTAACAGTGGTATCGCATTCTGTGAGCGGGCATTCAAAACAGATAACGCCTCAGCCACAGATTCCTTGCGAGGCCCAATCTCTATCGGCTCTTCTATTTTGGGTGTACAGCCCGTAAATATCAGTATTGCCGCAGCAAAATAAAAGCATAAATGTAAATTGTGATGTTGATAATCCACTTATAACTCCGTTTGCAAAATCTGACCTACCTGTGATGATAACTGCTCTATTTTCTCTTCATCGAGATGCGGATTTATCACCTCAACAGTCTGTTTATCGCCTACTACTCTTAAAATCCACACTTCTTTGCCGTCTTCAACTCTGGTAGAATCGTATTTTAAACATCTTTTTCGCATCAAAATTAGAGCCAGGACAAATCTAAAATTTACCTTTTCCTGCTCAGTCTCTTCCTCCAGCCGTTCAAAAAAGGCCATCAGCATTTCGTCATCAACGAATATCTGTTTTTTCTGGTTGGTCTCCGGCAACTTACTCTTCCAGAAACAAAACACGCCCGGCTTTTCATTCTCCCAGTAATCAACGGAAAAATCCCGTCGTTGCAGCCCTTCGTCTGTCTCTACAAGAGCACCAAAGTATTCTTCGCCGCGCCCGATTTGCCTACCTGTACCGAAGCACTGCCCTAATGGCTTGTTAATTTCCCATTCATCCACTTTCTTCTTTACCTATCTACTAAACTTTGCGCATCATATACTTTAATCGAACTTTAGCAATGCGCTTATATTTTGTGCTGTTTTGGGACCTATTCCCTTGATTTTTTGCAAATCATCGCAATTTCTAAAAGCCGGATTGGCACCATCTCGCCCAACAAAATTCTCACGATACGCTATTATCGCCCCGGCTCGTGAGACCCCAATACCGGGCAATCTCACCAAACTCGCCATAGGCGCCTCATTTGGATTAATCCGGCTCTCTAATTTAATTTCACAGGTTTGAACATAGCCAACAAACTCGGAAAGAAAACACAAGGAAAAGCAAAAAGCCGCGAACATCACAATAACAAATGCAAATGATTGAATTATCTTTTGGTCGGCATCTGTCATATAGAATGGCATTGCTCCTTCAAACTGCAAGACACAATTCACTTATCGGCTGAAAATACTATCATGCAGTTTCTTTAACATCTTACACGACTCTTTAGGTTCGAGCTGGGCTGTCAACAAACCATTATTGGCTATAGTACTTTTTTCTGTATCCGTGAGATTCGAATACGTCACTGAGCTAACAAATGGTTTGCTAAGCGCTATCTTATAGAATTGCTCAATCCATTGACCCTGTCGCGGCTGGTTCCACTCCTCATGCCATATACCAGCCACCTTGCCATCATATAAATTAGAACCATTCCGGCTCGGCACTTCCACACCTGTTATATACAAGGGCTTGGCTATAGGCGCAAAGGTATCCAGAATCGCTGATACTTGCATTACATCTCTGACATGCATACCCAATTGATTTTTCCCAAACCGCACTTGCAGCCCAAATGCATCGAAATTAATCCCACTTTGCACAACCATATCCATATATACTAATGGCGGAATACTATTTGTTATCGTTGTATAATATTCACCCCAGGGATTGCTTATTTCTATTATCTTCATGGCCCTGTCGCTGGCTTGTTTAACTGCCATATTGGCAGCACGCGTCATTTCTAAAATCTGCTCGAATCTAAATCCAAAATGATTAAAAACATTCAGACCACTTATAGCATACCACGCACGAATAATGCCGCTATATCGGGTTACCACCTCTGAAACAAATCGATACGCGGTTTCGCGAATCTTCTCAAAACCCGCCCCACTGCGAAGCAGCCATTTAGGCAGATATTCTTTTGAGAAACAAAGTAACGGCCCTGCACTTAGCGTCAATTTCTTTCTACCAAGTACTTCAACGCATGCATCAATAGTCGAAAAATCGAAATTACCTTTTTGTGACTCAATCTTAGCCCAGTTTACAGGAATCGTCACAGAGCCGAACAAATCCAGAAGCTTTTCGAGATACATAGGATTATCAATTTCCATAGGGTCTACTCTGCAACCAAGACAGCCCCGTCCAAAACCATGACTCTTGCTCCTTGTCTCAAAAAGCGCCTCAGCCTGCTTTATTGCCATCGTTTCAGAAAAAA
>CAZJIR010000175.1:0-6407 GCA_964546095.1 uncultured Pirellulales bacterium | reverse complement strand
TGGAGCAGAACTTTTTAATGCGCAAGTATTTATAAAAAATCGCGCAAAATGTTGAGTGCAGGGGGCTAACAGGCATTTAGCTGGCGGAGGCCCCCCTTAGAGTGTGAAACACTCCAGCCAAGGGGGCAGGTAAAAAAATCCTTGCATTTGTGCGGGAAAGCTTTTAATGTTTATTTCAGGTTGAATACCTATTAGAATAGCGAGTAGTAATCGGGTAATTTAAGGGCATCAGGAATCGGGACTTAGGTTAGGAATTGAAAAATGGCGATGAAGGATTTCTGGTCGAACACTGGTAACTGGCTTCGTTCTCACAAGCCGGTGGGGTCAGCGAAATTTAAGCCGGAGATAGATGATGAAGGCCTGATTAGTCAGGAGGAAGAAACCACAGAGGAAGCCGAAGAAAAGGTCGAGCGGGCGGAACCTGAAAATGATAAGGTCCTGGTGAAGGCGGTCCCGCCGCCGGAGAAGCAGGAAACGCTCGACAAGCTTCAGGACGGCTTTAATGAACTTATTGGGCAGTTGCAGGATATTAACGAGCATTTGAACCGGCAGGTTGCTCAGCATGAGAAACTGACCGGCCGGATGGAGCAACTGCCAAAGCTACTCGAGAGCTTTCCTTCTGTTGTGGAGGGCCAGAGGCAGATAACGGAGCGGCTTCTCGAACAGCTCAAGGCGGCCGGGGCGAAGAACCAGCAGTTTGTCGATGCCGTTGAAAAAATCCCGGCCGAGACAGCTAAACAGACCGATGCTCTTGTCGATATCGACCATCAGCTTGCCGCCGCTGCCGATAGCGATGTCCAGAGGGCCGAGAGTTTTAACAAGTTTCACCAGACTCTGGATAACCTGAACCAGAGCAGCCAGGCCCATACCGACAGTATTATGCAGATGAGCCGCACCTTTTCCACGAGCGACAGATATTTGAAGTATATCGTGTCCAGGCAGAACAAACGCTTTGTATGGGTATTTATAACTGCTATGGCCGTGTGCGTAGCGGTTATTCTGATTCTTGTCGGTATCATTTTTTATTTGAGGCAATAAAAAATATTTGTATTTTTACTTGACCATCGCCGGATAGTGATATAGCATTTCCTTGTTCTTTGAAAAAAACTATAATCCGACTGTAGGTCCTGAAGCTGTGCTTTGGGATAGTCAAATGGGAACACGGTTAGATTCCGTGACGGCCGCGCCGCTGTGTGCGTCTGTTCCGATTGTCGAATCGGAAATCCGAGAAACGTTTAGTCCACTGTCCATTAAAATTAGTACCGGACGGGAAGGAGTTTCGAGGTAAGACGCAAGTCAGAAAACCTGCCTGTAGTTGGTTGCACGTTCATAAGGGAGCCCAGCCCCCGCCTTTGGTGGAGGGAAATGTAGAACGGGTGTCCTGATGTTCTCGCGAGGTGGAACGTAAGTGCAGATTTTTCAGTCTGATTTTAACGGGCTGAGATTCGAGCTGAAAGATACAAGCCGTCGTTCCTTTTGCGGGAGCGGCGGCTTTTTTTATTGTTCAGATATGGTTGTGATGAGTGCGGGACAACAGATGGGAAAAAAGTGAAGCGTAAAATGCCTGAAATGTAAATGGTAACTTAAGTGGAGGAGAAAAACTATGGCTTCGGGAAGATTGATGAAAATTGGAAATCTGGTTTGTTTGATTATTGTTTTGGTAGTTGCAAGTACAACACGTGCTGATATTGCAACTTTCGAAGATTTGAGCCTGCAGGGCGAATCGTACTGGAACGGCTCAGATGAATCGGGTGTCTTTTACAGCGGGGGGGCATACTTCAATAACGTTTATACCCCTGACTGGGATTCATGGGAGAGTTTCTCTTATTCGAATATCACCGATACCACGATGACAGGATTAGATGCTCAGTATAATGCCATCACAGGAGCTGGGCAGGGCGATTCGGCCAACTATGCAATTGGCTTTGTCGGCTGGAGCTCGGTGCCGACTGTCACGCTGAGAAAGGCGGGGATTGTTGACGGTTTGCATGTAACAAATAATAATTATGCTTACTACGCATTGCTGAATGGAAGCACCTTCTCTAAAAAGTTCGGTGGTGACACCGGCGATGACCCGGACTGGTTTATGCTGACTATTACAGGTAAAGATTCCGAGGGGGTTGTGACCGGCACGGTTGATTTTTACTTAGCTGACTACAGGTTTGCAGATAACAGCGATGATTATATCGTGGACACGTGGCAATATATTGATTTGACTTCATTGGGTATGGTAAAGAGCCTGGAGTTCACCCTGAGTTCGAGCGATGTCGGTGACTGGGGAATGAGTACGCCGGCTTACTTTGCGCTCGATACCATCGTGGACACGCCGGAAGTTTTACCTGACAAGCCTTATACTGAAGCGGGGATAAACGGCTATATAAATCCCGATGATAACGGCGGGCATGCCGACCCTCAAAGCCCAGACGCAATAATCAATCCGATATTTCGTGGCTGGGCTTCGCAGGTTGTTAGTTACGACCAAAAGCCGGGCGTGGACCCGAGGTGGCAGGACCCGAATAAGGCTTTAGGGCCTGTAACAGGCAGAGGGAATGAAGATATTTTTAGTCTGGGCGACCTGAGCATAGAGCAAATCAACGATGGCGTTGCACCGGGGCAGATAACTTTAATGTTCGATGAAATAATCCGTAATGGCGGGGGTTATGACCTTGTGGTTTTCGAGAACGGTCTTCTTTCGGAATTGACGACAAACGAAGGTTCTGTTGCAGGGGAGATGTTCGCAGAGTTAGCTTATGTTGAAGTGTCCTCCAATGGCGAGGACTTTGTTCGATTTCCGGCGGTGTCCCTGACGGAAGGGTCTGTAGGCTTGTTCGGAACTATCGAGATAAGTCAAGTTCATAACCTCGCAGGCAAGCATCCCAACTCATACGGCATCTGTACGGGGACGCCGTTCGATTTACAGGAAATCGCAGACGACCCGGATGTCGTTTCGGGACTTGTCGATATCAACGATATAAGATATGTGCGGATAGTAGATATACCCGGAACGGGGGATTTTTACGATGAAGCCGTAATGCACATTGACCCCAACACGTGGCCTGCGTTCGAGTTATATTCAGACAATCATCCTATTTACGATGCCTGGAATACATCGTTGCATCCTTTGCATCCTTCGGGCGGATTCGATTTAGAGGCGATAGGTGTTTTGAAAGAGCAAAAGTACGGTGCCGATATCGATTTGAATGGAATTGTTGACGTGTATGATTTTGCGCTTTTAGCCTCGGCCTGGCAGAGTCATTTCGGTGAGCCCGAATGGATAGGCAGATGTGATTTAGCGGAGCCTAAAGATTTGGTCATTGATATGTCGGACCTTGATGTTTTGATGGAACAATGGCTCCAAGAAGAAGAATGGCGTAATTGAGGACATGTTTGTTTTAATGAAAACTATACGCAGACAAAAGGCTTTTACACTGGTAGAGATACTGGTGGTGATTTCGGTAGTTGCCATGTTGATGGCGATACTGATGCCGGTGTTGGTAGCGGCAAGGTCCCGGACGAGAGGTCTTGTATGCAAATCCAACCTTCGGCAGCTTTTACTTGCAAGCATTGGCTATGCGAATGAAAACGATAGTTTTTATGTCCCGGCTGCAAGCGATATGTGGAACAACGCAGGTCTGCATCGCTGGCACGGGGTGAGAGATACTCGTGATGAGCCATTCGATGCGAGCAGGGGACCTCTGGTTGGATATCTGGCTGAAGGGAAGGTTAAAGAATGCCCGGCGAAGTTACATTTTGTGAAGGGGCAGGAGTGGAAGAATAACTTTGAACAGGGCTGCGGCGGTTACGGATACAATATGACTTATATCGGCAGCCGACTCTGGCAAAACGGTATCAACGGAACAGGCTGGAAAGATGTTTATGCACGCACAAGCCGTATGACGGAGGTTGGTGTTCCGAGCCGGACGCTGATGTTTGCCGATACGGCAATAGTTAAATATGAAGAGTCTCTGATTGAATATTCATTTGCAGAGCCGCCTTTTACTGTTTACGACGGCCGGGAGGTGACGGGTTTTTATATGTCACCATCTATTCATTTCAGGCACAGTGCTCGCGCGAATGTCGGCTGGGCCGATGGTCACATCGAGCCGCGAGATATGGCAAAGTGGGACGATAAAAATGTCTATGGTGTTAATTCATCCGAGATGAATTTAGGGTGGTTTGAGCCGATAGATAATACGCTGTTTGATTTAGAATAAAAAATACAGGACGAGAAACGAGAATACAATCTTATGAGTTTTATCGCATCATGGAGCGGGGGCAAAGACGGCTGCCTGGCTTGTTATAAGGCGATGAGAAGCGGATATGACATTTCCCATTTTGTGAATTTTGTCTCCAAAGAATATAAGCGAGTAAGTTTTCACGGCACTGAAACGAAGTTGATACAGTTACAAGCCGAGTCAATCGGAGAAAAACTTTTTCAAAGGGAAACAACCAAAGACGGTTACGAGCAGGAATTCAAAGAGGCAATCCGAAGTTTAATACCTGAAGGTATAGAAGGGATGGTTTTTGGGGATATTTATTTACAGGAGCACAGGGACTGGACGGAACGAGTATGTTCCGATATGGGAATTGAAGCGGTCGAGCCTCTCTGGGGACTGGAACCTCAAGAGATTATATCCGACTTTATTGATACCGGCTTTGAAGCGGTTATAGTAGCTGCTCAATCGGAGACCATCGGTGCCGAGTGGATTGGGCATCGGGTTGACAGGGATTTTATTGAGTACTTAAAGGAAAGAGGTATTTGTCCCTGCGGGGAAAACGGTGAATACCATACATTAGTTATCGATGGGCCTATTTTTAACAAGAGGATAGAAATAGTTGAAGCTAAGACAATCAGCAGAAATAATCACTGGTTCTTAGATACTCTTCGGTATCAGCTTTCACACAAAGAGTCTATAACGAGATAAGTATAATCAATTAAAAAAGGGCCTATACCGAATCGGTATAGGCCCTGAGATATGCTTAAACAGCAATTCTATCTATTTAGCCAGTTCACTGGGCTAAGGCAAGGCGTACATTATCCAGGCCAATCCAGCTCTCACCAGTACTTGAATTGATGAGTTCAATGCCTACTTGGTGACCGACCGACTCCGGAACAGTATCTGCCGAAAACGACAGCGTGTATTCCTGCATATCATCAGTAAGCTCTACCTCGTTAGTCGCAGCCGAAACCCTTGTTCCATTGTCATCATAGTAGATGGTCATCTGTAAAGTCGTGGCCGCCCAGGTAATTCTGGCGTCCACTTTCAGCTCCAGAACATCGCCCTCGGCAATCGTATATTCTGTCAACTGCCAAATCGAGGGGTCACCACTCATTAAATAGGCTGTCCAGTCCCCATCGGTGGGTGTGTAGTCCGTTTCTACTCCCGAATCAGCGCACGGTTCATCAGTGTTCCAGCCGGGGACGTTGTCGAAATTCGTTTGCTTTTCTGTGCCGGGCAGTTCAAAGCTGGGGTTTTCAAGGGTCACCGATATCGATTCCGGTGGCGGAGGAGGTGACAGACGAATATCGTCAAAGTACACTACACCTGAACCACCAGTCTGCGGATTATCCCTGTCACCAAATCCAATGCCAATCGTATTGACATTGGTAAGGTCCACGCCCTGGTCTGCAAACGCCTGCAGGTCGATGTTCCACTGCGTCCACTCATCTGTCTGAGCTGCATCCGGATTATCGTTATAGACCACAGCGCTGCCATCGAGAACCACATATATCAGTTCAGCATTATTACTGGGCATATCCACACCAATGGCCTCTTGCGTCCATATCTGCGGACTGACCGTACCGGTTGTCTGAACATTGGAGAACACAGCCGTACACGTCGCACCGGAGTTATGGCTGGTTACTGCCAGGCCTATATAGACATCCGAAGGCATTGCGGTATTCTGTGGATTCCACGACATCGGTATCCAGTTGGTGCCGTCAATAGAGTAGTAACCGTTAAAGTTGTCGGATGCATCACGGTCTATCCTTACCCAGTAGGGAGCCGTGATTGCCGTTTGCTCACTGGTTGCTACGTCGCTGTCGCTGGTGGCCTCACCGGCTAAAGTGAATCGACCCTGGAATCTGCATCCGTTTTCAGGTGTGATATACACTGCGGCGAATTTCGAGCCTGCATCAAGACTCTGGCGAATCATCACGCCGGCCTTGGCCCATTCGTTTGTGTCCTCTACACTTTCGACTTTAGCTGTAATTGACCCGGGGCCGGACAGTAGTTTGAAGACGTAGCGGAACTCGTCAGCCGTGCCCCAGATATCGGCGCCGGAAGCAGATATGGTGAAGGTACCAAGCGGGTCTTCCACTAGACTTGCAGCATTGCCCCTGAACCAGAGCGTCAAGTTGCTAATACCCTTTTCGGTCCAGTTTCGTCGAGAACTCAACGTCATTG
>CAZJIR010000174.1:0-6423 GCA_964546095.1 uncultured Pirellulales bacterium | reverse complement strand
GGACGTCCCCAATCCAGCTCCAATTTATCAACCTCGGGCTTAATCTGTTTTTTGGTGTTGATATTGAAGATATTAAACTCATAGGTTGCAAACTTATCGCCAGGCAGTGAATAAGCACGGGTGTGGAATTTAGCCCGGCCCCCACCATCAGGGGAAGATTCTATCAGGTATACTTCCTTGTTGTCGCCCGGTTCTATGCGAAAAGCAACCAGGTTATTGGAGTCCGGTGCCCACGATATCATGCCGTAGGCTTTGCCTTCCTCACCATCTTTGCTTAGTTGGATATCTTCATCGTCATCCTTGGAACGGACGAACAGATTATTGTCTTTAATAAAGGCATTCAATTTACCATCGGGTGAATCTGCCGACTGACTCCGGCTTCGACCCTGGCCTCGTTGCCGCCCGGTTCGCGTACTCTGTTCGTCCTGGTCCGAAGAGGGTTGAGACTCCACTGCATCAGTCTTAGAGCACTTATAAGATGCCAGATCACATATCCATGTCGTATCATCCACCGTAAACCGAATCTTCTTGTTGTTGTTTAAAAACTCGATACTGTTAAAAGGCAATTGATTGGCCTGGTACCGACTTCCTGCAGCATTAGAAAGGGCCTCGGCCAGCTTTTGATGGTCAAATGCCGCTTGGCGCGTCCCTTGTTCGGCATTGACGAGGATAAATTCTTTGGTGTTACCGCTCAGGTCGTTACGATACCAGAAACACGTATTCTCAGCAAACCAATGGGGCGCAATCCGGTCCTTGTATACTCCTTCTACCCTACGTCCAAATCGTCTTCTCTGGGGAGATTGCTGAAGTGTATTTGCGGTTTGGATGTGTTGGTCCAGCTTTACTGCAGCAGGTGAGTCGGCAGCTTTACTCGCATCGGTCCCAACTAATATGCCAAGCACAATAAGAATCACTGTGAGCCTGACCGATTTAATACGGATTGTAATATACATTGTTTACCTCCGGGCTTAGTTCAGTTCAGGATTTACGGAGTAGTAAATTGAAACTATCTATTATAGTTTCCATTAGAGTACATTTTTTTCTACAATAAAGGTTCTCCCACAGGTGACTTGTGGTTATCAGAGCTACTTTGACCTTTTTGTATGATTTATTATTGGTAGCGCCAGTCCACTTTCCCTTTATAAGCCATTGTTTCATCCACGAGCATGAACAGGTCAGGGTCGTATTCCTTGAGCGCCTCGCGCGTAGTAATCGGATGGTCGGCATCATTGGGTGGCACACCTTGTCCGACGGCGTCAAAGTAGGCCATCACCCCTTCGGTCCAGTATTCCATGCGGTTATGGATTGCGACAGTGCCTTTCCAGAGACCTTTGCTCATTGCGCTTTCATAGATTTCTTTGAGTTTCTCGTCAAAGCGGATATCCATTCGCCGTACGTGCAATTCATACTGTTGGACATTCCGTCCTCTATTTTCCCAGTTGGGATCCACCGGACGCGTGGCGGTAACACCATAGATGGCCTTGGCAAAGACACGAATGCCCTGGCTTTCGGTTCCGTAGGGGTCATTGGCAATGTCACCCAGGACATTTTCCTGGGCCACGGCCAGAATCTTAACGCCGGGTGTGTATTCCAGATAGCGGCCCATGTGGTCTACACCGGCGGCCTTCATTTGTGGGTACTCTGGTAAATCCACCAGGCTTTCATCCGGTCCCAGAACCACCAGCTTCAGGTCCTCGGCCATGAGGGCCTTGAGGATATCGTGACGATAGGCAAACAATTTGCGAATGGTGTCGTTGGCCTTCAGCATTGCCTCGTCACTGGCTTGGCGACCAATAACAGTAAATTCACGTGCCCAGGTAAACTTGGTGTAATAAGGATGGATATTAAATTTAGCCGGTGGTCGAATAACATTGGGCAACGGCTGGAGCCAGGTATAGCGCCAGTCCTGCTCAGAGCTCAGATTAAAGGTCGTGCGACACAGCTCGTAACCCATAGGGTCGTATATCTTAAGCTGTTCGCGTTTACCGATAGGGCCGTGGTTCCAGTTATTGACCCTGTTGCAGTTGAAATATGCCTGGGCAATCTCGGCCCAATACTCGGCTCGGTTGCTAATAGCATAAGTATCTTTATAGAGTCCTTTGTCCACGGCATTCTGGTATGCAGCCATTCGGCGGTCATTCCACTCCGGTTCCACCCGCCGCAGGATACTGTCAATAGTATGACAAAATTCGTGCACGGCGATGCTCTCATCGTCGTAGCGGTCGATAGGTAGGCTCAGGAGATTTTCCTCACCGAAACTGGTGGGATAACCACCCGTGCCGCGTACGCGTTCATTGAGATAATCCTGATTGCGGGCATTGCGGTTTTCCGGCATATCGCAATAAAGCTGGTCCTTACCGATAATAATCAAGTACATGCCGCGTTCGACCATTCCCTGAAAAATATCCGGCCGACCGGCCAACATGTGGGTAACAATATTGTAGGTGCGCTGTAATGCTTCATCCGCGACCACCTCTGCTGCTACAACAGGCATGCCCTTGACATCAATGTACTTCTTATAAAAATCGCGGTAGGTCTGGATATCCACCGGGCCACTGCTCCGTCGACCACGGGGACGATTTTCCACCATCTCGAAAAACGAATCTGGTGGTGCAGTCACCGCTGGGTAATCCATGCTTGTTCCGGGTTGGGCCTGGGCGCTGCCGCCCAGCATCAGGGCCGCAAGCGAAAAATAAATTACAATCTGTTTTGTGGGTTTCATTTCTAAAGCCTTTCTCTAAAAAAAATCTATCCATGAGGTTTAGTTACTTGCTGATTGGTTGCAAGTCACTTTGACCGGAAGAAATCTTCGATAGCCACATCTGTTAAAGGTATGGGCTGAATCGGGTAGTCCCGTTCGATTTCGCGAATTCGCAAGCCGGTAGCACCCTAAGTAACGAACATTGTCACAGATACAACGAACACCGCTGCTGTGTGAAAATCAATCATAGGTTACTTTTCTTCCTATGTTCACTTATTCAAATATGAAAGTTGCTTTGGTCCGGAAATTTCTATAATTACATTAAGCTTTGTTCTGCTTGTCTTCCGAAGGTTATTGTTTTTTCATTGTTCTGCATTCGTAGAGGCCGCCGGCGCTGCGCCATGGACGAGCCTTGAACCTCACCGTTATCTCATTTTTTCCTGATAATTTAGATAATCTTTGTCTCGTTCATCATACGTTTTCCAGTATTATTGGCCAGCCCCCAAACGCTCCTACATCGTATAAGGTTATCAAATTTGTTATTAGATTTAAACCTTTTTTTGGTTAAATATCCGCATCCTGCAACACCCACAAAGCTGTCCAAATAAACAATACCTCGACATAGAAGTATCATAAATGCACGTTAATATATGATTTAGAGATTTTCCTTGACGGAAATGCTGCCAATTTGGTATAAAGAAAATGAATATAATGTGTGGATTTTGGTCCTCTAAGCCGAGGATTCTGCATGGCTTTCCCGATGGAGGAGAACTTATTGTGTAGAATACAGAGCCTGAATGAAGACTTCGTGCTCTGCAATTAATATTTTCATCTTTCAATTAACAACCTATATCTCATTTGATAAAGGAGGACTATTATGTGTAGAAGATTGCTCTATTTGGTTTCTATTATTTTAATGCTGACCGCCGGCACGAAGGTACAGGCGGCGGTGTTCAGCGATGATTTTGAAACAGCTCACGATTACGTTGCTGATGGCGTTGAGGGTACAGGCTGGGACGGTTTTTTAGGCCTGGGCCAGCAAGAGACGGTCGATGCTCTTAATGCCTCAATAGACCGTGAAGGCCAACTGTATATTGAGTCATCCGGTTCTTTTTGGGAGGGCGCATTTTCACCGCGGGGGCCGTTTCTGTACAAAGTTGTTGAAGGCGATTTCATCGCTACGGTAAAAGTCACAGATTTCCCGGGTCTACCGGATAGTGCCAGTGGCAGAACAGAGCATAATGATTCGTTTTTAATGGCAAGAGTTCCTGAACTTAACGATGCCGGTGCCGGCGAAGACTTTGAGTGCGTGCACTACTTTCCGACATGGGTGGGCAACATGGGTCGGAGTATGGATGATGGCACCGAGTCTGAATGGGGTGATACCGGAGACCTTTTTGACTGTGACCAGTACATTCAACTCGAGCGGACAGGTAACACCTTCCACTTTAGAACAAGCCCTGATGGTGTGAATTGGACTGAGCTTGTGGGCTCGCCTGTAACACGAGTTGATATGGACGGTTTGCCGGTACAGGTCGGATTAACCCACTCGATATACAGTACTAACACCGGCTATGTAGCGTTCGATGATTTCAGTGTTGAGGGCGCATTGGTTACAGGTCTAATAGAGGCTTACAATTCGGTTCCTGTTGATTGGGCGATAGATGTGTCGCGTGATGTGGTCCTCGGCTGGACGGCGGGAGAGACAGCCCAGACGCATGATATATATTTAGGAACGGTCTTCGACGATGTCAACGACGCCGATAGAAACAATCCATTGGATGTGCTGGTTAGTCAAGGCCAGGACGCTAATACTTATGACTCAGACGGCCTTCTCGAGTACGACCAGGTATATTACTGGCGAGTCGATGAGATTGAGGCTGATGGCTCTACAATACATAAAGGCGACATCTGGAGTTTTACAGCTGAGCTATTTGCTTATCCGATTCTCGCAGAGAATATAAGTGCTGCAGCTTCCAGCTCTGAAGAAGAGAAAGAGCCTGAATATATTATAAACGGCTATGGTCTGGATGAAAGTGGATTATTGCATGATAACGATGATGAAAATATGTGGCTGAGCGGCAGAAATGGTGAACAGCCGACCTGGATTAAATTTGAATTCGACAAGGCTTACAAACTTCATGAGATGTGGGCATGGAACTACAATGAGGGTTTGGAGCCGGTAGTCGGCTTGGGATTTAGAGATGTTACGATTGAATATTCTTTAGATGGAACTGACTATATAACTTTGGGGACTACTCATGAGTTTGCCCAGGCTCCGGGTGATGATGACTATGAGCATAATACGACTGTTGAGTTTAACAGCATTGTAGCAAAGTATGTAAGGCTTACGGCTAACAGCAACTGGGGAGGCATCCTGGATCAATATGGCCTGAGTGAGATAAGCTTCCAATACGTACCGGTCAACGCAAAGGACCCTAATCCGGATTCAGGAGAAACAGATATTGCTCTTGATGTGACCCTTGGTTGGAAAGCGGGAAGAGAGGCCGCTGAGCATAATGTGTACTTTAGTGACGACATGCAGGCCGTGATAGACGGCACAGCCGACGTTACTACCGTGACCGAGCCCAGTTATGGCCCATTATCGCTCGATTTAGGCAAAACTTACTACTGGCGGGTTGATGAAGTTAATGATGCCGAAACTCCCAATATCTGGCAAGGTGATGTCTGGAACTTTACTATACACGAATTTTTTGTCTTGGATGATTTTGAGGATTACAATGACTACGCACCTGACAGGATATTTGATGCCTGGATAGATGGATATGGCGTAGCAACAAACGGTTCGACGGTAGGTTATGCTGAGCCTGATTTTAGCGCTGGAGAGCATTTCGTTGAGACTACAATTGTTCACAGTGGCTCTCAGTCGATGCCGTATTTCTTCGACAACACTACAGCTCCGAGCTCTGAAGCGACCATGACATTGAGCTCTCTGACTGACTGGACCCAGAAAGGTATTGGCATATTGAGTCTATGGTACATAGGAGATGCGGCTAATGCTGCTGAACCAATGTATGTTACTCTCAATAGCAGCGCCACGGTCGACGATGATAATTTGAACGCAGCTCTGGTCACTGAGTGGACTGAGTGGAGTATAGATTTGCAGGGATTTTCTGACCAGGGAATTGACCTTGCTGATGTCGATACGATTACTATCGGTTTCGGTGATGACCCGCCCGGCGGTTCAGGTTTAGTGTTCTTTGATGATATTCGTTTGTATGCATCGCCTTAACTTAAGCTGACACCTTAAGAGGCGATTTGGTAATTGGTTGAAGTTGCGTAATTGATGTAGTAGATTTGTATGAATTCAGGGCCTATACTGATTTATTCTGTATAGGCCTTGTTTTTAAGAGTCATGACGGAGGAACCTGACCTCCGCTGACAAATAACGTGATATGAGACTGGTGTAAAGACAATAAGTGTGTGAGATAATTACCTAACACTGGTATCGAGAAAAAGAAGTCAAACAAAGAGAGAAGACAGGGATCATAGGAGTAAACTCAGGTGCTGTGATATGTGGCAAGTTAAGGCATTAAAAGATTGGCTAAAATTATAAATAAAGTGGAAGCCTTTGGATTGAAATTTACCCGCAGGACGGGAAACCGCACAGGCCTAATAGGGCTTAAGAAAAAAAGCTTGTGAAGGACAGAGACTATGGAGATAATGATTAGATTAGACATAAAAGGCATCTAAGCCAAAAG
>CAZJIR010000173.1:5056-6435 GCA_964546095.1 uncultured Pirellulales bacterium | reverse complement strand
TCCCAATCCGTATCTTTTTCCTGTAATTCCGCAGTTTTCACATTTATAAGTGTCGTATGTTTTATCCCTATCGAGGATTGTAACAAGATTTGTTTTTACCCATTCGTGAGGTCGATGCTTTTCATCCTGTATTACACTTGCGCCAATTAATTTACGCCTTCTTTCGCCCGGGCGCAATGTTGCATTAAAATATTCTATTGTTTCCTCTGGTGTCATTGATAGCCAAGAATCCTCAGTCCAGTTCGGGTCTGATGGTTTAGCATCTGCGTAATTTACTACTAATCTCCAATATGTTTTTTTACTCATTTCGTTAAAACCTCAGAACGGAATATCCTCATTATCACCATTAGATACTGTTTCCCGCGTCCCACCGCCCGCAGGGTGGGCGTTCTTTTCGCTGGACGTACTATTCCTATCACCCCCTAAAAATTGAAAGTTCCGGATGATAACCCTGTGCTTATTTCGTTTTGAGCCGTCCTGTGCCTCCCACTGCTCAAACGATAGCCTTCCCTCAATGAATAACGCCCGGCCTTTTGATATGTACTGATTTAGTATTTCTGCACGTTTGCCAAATGCCCGGCAATCAAAGAAGCATACTTCCTCTCGAGCGCTTCCGTCTTGGCCCGTCCATCTATGGTTTGTTGCCATGGCAAAATCAATAACCGGAGTTTGGTTAGGCGTATAGGAAAGCTCCGGGTCGCGTGTAAGACGTCCTATCATTATGACTTTGTTATAATCTGGCATTTGTTTCACCTTTCTCTTGAATTTACTGGCCGTGGGATATTGCATCCCAATGTATGGTTGGCCCATAAAATCTCGTTTTCGATAAATTGACTTAGTTGTTCCTTGCCCATGTCACGCTTATTCATAATGGGACGGTCGGGATGATTTTCAGGATCATGTAAAACAACATTATCGTTCTCATCGAGTCTCGCACAAAAGTACTTGAGTACTTCGTCTGTTTGTTTTTTGTCAATAGGAACAATCATTTTGCCAATTACCATGGTGTGTCCTTGACTAATTAGTTCCAAATTCACCGTAGGCACAACTACTGCGTAGTGATAGCCAAGTTGCTCTATTGTCTTGGGTTTTTTTGCTTTGGTAACTTTCAAGTTGAACCATGTGCCAATCCTATGACTATCCATAAAAATCTTGTATTGCTGCTCATCCCATCCAGTAAGCTTGAGCTTTCCGTTTTCGTCTATTTTTCGTCCTTGAAAAAACATCAATAACACCTTTTTATTCGGGCCCCAGCGGGTAGCCTGAAAGCTGAGAAGAACTACCCGCAGGGCCCTTCGATTAAGTTTTCAAGTTTTGATAATCGTTTCTTTACTTCGCTGCTCTGTACACTGCACTGCGCTACCTTTGCTCAACATTGC
>CAZJIR010000173.1:0-4956 GCA_964546095.1 uncultured Pirellulales bacterium | reverse complement strand
ACCCAGCGACACCAAGCCTTTGCTGTATCGCGCCATACTTTGCCACGCTACACTATCGCTTATTTACTTTTCAATTCTTTCCAAGAAAATCGACCCATTCCTGAATTGCGCCATTGACCAAGACCTTTTAATGCGCCATAGTCGAGCCAGCGCTTTATGAAATCAATTAATGCTGCATTCAAACAAATAACCTCAATCTCTATTTTAGTTTCAGCAGGGAGTTGTTCTGACCTCGCAAGAGATATTCGTTCTCCTTTCATAGTTTGACCACGTAAAGGTCGCTGACAAAATGGCAATTTATCTTTATCAATACCTTTGGGTAATTGTAAAACAAGTTGCCTTGGAGCTACGAATATCTGTTGGTCAATTGTTTTTTTGTATAGATGTTCTGTAAGTCTGACCTTTTTGAGTTCTTCTTTTGTCATAGTATCAGTATGTATCATTGCCGAACATGCTTCTTTGAAAAATCCTTTAATTTGATAGTCCCAGAGCATAGGATTGTTATCTTCATTTCTGGCAAAAAATGTGCTTGATTTCTCCATTGCTTCCGGCAAATCAGCCATAGCCTCTAACTCATCTTTCGATATTCCCTGTGGGTGATTCGATAATATGAATTCCTCAGCTATTTCTTTGTTGCCTGACAATGTACCAAGCAAAGGCTCTGTAAATGTTATTTCTATTTTCATTAGATATTCCTTTCAATTTATTAAATAAATATCGTCTTAATAAAAAACCTCTGTTCGACTTCCTTTGCTGTTTGTCTCTTGTCGATATTGTCACCGCTCATGTGAAGCAGATGGATTTCCCGGCACTTTGACAAGTCGCAGAATTTTTCTAAGTATCTGATTGTTACGCTTTTTTCCATGTGGCTTGTTAGTAGCCGTTTCGCGAGCTCCTCATTTATGTCCCCGGTATCTACTCGCTGTTGAAGTACGTCTTTATCGTAGCTACATTCGAGCGCGATTATTGTAAATGGCAAATTGAAGCGTTGCTTTATATGACTTGAATCCGGGACGAAAAGTAAATATTCATTAGTATTTACTTCTCTGATAATAAAACCAAAAGGTTCAGAAGCATCGTGATTTAATAAAAAAGCATATATATCAAATGCTTTAGATGTAATGCCTACTTTCTCTGGAATTGTTATAGCTTTGCGCCCTCGTATTCCCAACGCTTCAAATGTTCCAGCGCTGGCAAATACCGGAATGCCCGCCTTCATAACTTCTTTTACAGCCTTGCAATGGTCTTGGTGTTCATGGGTAAGTAAACAGCCCTCTATATTCAAAAGACGAGAATCAATTGCCTTCTGTAGTTTCTTCCACGGCACACCGCACTCAAGCAATAGCCGTTTGCCATTGTTGGCTGTAACTGTGTAAAGATTACCCTTACTCGAACTGTATAGTTGTTCGAATATCATCTTAGTCTTTCATGAAGCCCGGTTTGTTCTGTGCTTCTAAATCTTCTGTTGATTGAATATTCTTAGAGAAGCATTTTGGGCATACCGCAACTTGTCTTGCTCCCGAACCCGAAGGCTTCGGCTTGTCGAACTCATGCCCACACTGGCACCTGTAAAGTTTTTCTTCCGAATCAGCGCCCGGGACCGGTGCAGTATTTTCCTGTTTCACATCTTGCTTTTGTTCGGTCTTTTCATCCCCCTTGTTTTTCTTTCGGCCTCGTGTCTGCTTGGGTTTTTCCTCGGCGGGCTTTTGTGGATTATTTCCAAAGTTAACATTTGTATCTTTACTTCCAGTCTCATTATGTATCTTTTCCTGAGTTTCTTTTTGAGACTCCTCATAACTTAATGGAAAAGCTTCCTCTACTGTTATTTCGCCATCTTTGATAGCAGTACCAAGCCCAATAAGTTTAGCTACATCATCGAAAGTTACTTCATCGATTGATTTACGATCTATAACTGCGAGTATCCGATCCTCGGCAATCCCAAACTTAGTTAACCTTGTGATTACTTCCGCTCTCCTATTGGCAAGACTTGTTGCTTTGCCTACAGCGGTTTGTTTTACCCTATGGAAAACAGGTTTAATGAAAGCTCCGGGAATAACTTTGAAGACAGCATTTCGTAAGGCGATAGAGCAGGCTGCATTTGCGGTTACGGCAATCATATCATCGTTGTATCGTTTGCCATTCTTATCAGTAATCCTGCGTCTTACTTTTACTCTGACCGCTACATTATTTTCCAAGTCACGGCATTGTCCCATCGCATATATGAATCTATCATCTTCTGTTAGCACATCAGCTTCGGCAACGCAGTTGCCATAACAGGCCAAGGCTATTTCTGCCAGTCTTACACTTGGGCCATCTATTGTTTTGCCACCTCTTGGTAAGGCGTAATAGCAACCCTCTGCGGTTTCTTGGTCAAGATTTGCCATTGACATCGTTTTTTCTTTGAACACTTTAATATCGCGTGGGTATCTTTTTGCAGTTGCTATTTGGCTCTCGATTTCGGCTATTACCATGGCTCGATTAGCCACAACCATTTCGTTGCTTTCTGTTTGAATTTCCTGTGTCATAATAATTCTCCTTCACTTTCTTGATTATTAAATCCTTCATCATAGCCCGATGAGTGGCCCTCTTCTCTGGCTTCATCTAAGCACTTTTTACATGGTTCAACACGAAAACATGGTTCTCTTCTCGTTCTTGTTGTTGTGGATTCCGTCTGATTGCAAAGACCTTCGCCACATCTTGCGCAATATACTTCAATGTTTACTTCAATCCCCGGCACTTTTAAGCCACCGCCTTTCTATTTCAATTTTTACTTACTATAAGTTTCTTATAACCTTTTTGTGCAATTAGCTTGACAACCTGCCCTCTTGTTTCGATGGGCAAGGTCATTGATTCGGCATGGTCGATAAATAACGGAACGGATAGCCCGTAGTGTTCGGATAGAACGTTGACTATATCCAGACCAACTAATATTTGCTGGCCCGAACTCATATCAGCGAATGGGATACCGTTCAAAGTAGATTCGCAGCATTCCTCACAACCGCCGTTTATAAGTTCTTTGAACATCTTGAATTCGACATGTTGGAATTTGTTATTTACAGAACTTGTTATCAGTTGGTTTTGTTCTGCTTTATATTGCTCTATGTCTGCAAGTTGTTTTTCGGCATCGGCTATCTGCTGGGCAAGCTGCTTTTCTTTATTGTTAAGCTCCTCGATTCGTGCCTTGGCTTGCTTCATGTTGTCGGACTGCGCAAGTGCATTATTAATTTCCTCGAGCTCGGTATTTTTCTCGGATAGCTCATTATCAATTTTCTCGACTTGCTCTGTTACTGGCGAGCCGATTTGCTTTTCGACATTAGCGATTTCGACACATATTTTCTGCCATTCCTCATCCTTTTTCGGTGGCGGTGTTTCGTGTGCTTCGATAGCAGCATTAATTTCAGCAAAGCGGCTTTCCTTTTGCTCCTTCGCTTCGCTCAGTTCGACCTTGGCTTTATCTAATTCAGCCTGTACCTCTTTGTTTTCTTTATCAAGTTCGTCCAGTATTTTTCTTTTCTCCTCGATCGCTTTTTTGGCCTTGTCGCCGCGCTCTGTTATTTCGCTCAGTTGTTGCTTGCGATGTTCTTTGTTTTTGTCTAACTGCTCTTTTGGTAGAGTTTGACCGCAGGCATAACAGGTACCCTTTGTTGGTTCTTCGCTCAAAGTAGAATATTCAACATAAATAGTATTTCGAGTTGACAACAGCCTGTCGATTTTGTTTTGAGTTGTTTTTATCCCAAGATTTGAGATTCCCAAACGTCCCTCTATTGATGCAACGGTCTGTTCTTTCTTTGCTATGGCAGCACTAATCTCGCTCCGTTCGTTCAACAGGTTTTGTATTCCGCTCATGTCGCTTTTAAGGGCAGCCTCCCGATGTACTTTTTTCCCCTTTAGAGAATTTAGAAGGTCGATGTTGTGCTGTCTTTCCTTTTCCTTTGCAGCGATAATTGCCCGTTCTTCTTTCAGACTTTGAATTTTATTTTTTACAGCAGTTCGCTTTTTGTTGAGGCTTTCTGTGTCTGTTTCAACATAGTTATCAAGATTGCGCTGTATCTCATCAATGCGTGGGTTAATTTCGCTCTGCTCTTTTACCAGCCGTTTTTTCTGCTCTACCAAGACCTTTTTGTATTCATTTATATCCCGGCCATTAAGAGAAGATAGAAGTTCATTGAATCCCTCCGGGCTTCCGATTTCACCGGCGATGTCAAGTAATACCGTTCGACGATCCGTCCAGTGCATTTTGGCATTAAAGAAGTGCAGGTCAGTTAAAAGCTTGAAGGTATCTTCTGGTATTAGCTCGGCAATGTAATCGTTGAACTCACCAACCTTTTTAGGCACTTCATCAATCCAGCATAGAGTCTCATAGCCTCTTAACTGGCCCTTGACAACTTTCTCGTGGTGTTCTTTGTGCAAGACGTGAATTGTGCCGTCAATATCAAGAGTGGCCCTTACAACCAAAGTTAGACCTTTTATTGGTTGGTTCTCGCTATCCAGCGGGCGAAGCTCAAAGTCCTTGCGTCCCGTGCTATCCTTGCCGAAAAACAGAAATAGAAAAGCATCATATATCGTAGTTTTACCGATACCGTTTTCAGCTTCCACAGAGACATTGCTGCCATCCACATTGAATTCGAATGATTTGATACCCTTGAAATTTTCGATTTGTAGTTTGTTTAATTTTATTAATGACATTTCAGTACTCCTTAAATTGATAAATTGTTAAGAAATGATATAACTGCATTATGACCTATTGGATATTTTTGGAGTAATTCCATGAAGGCTTTTTGGTCAAAAGCATCGGGCTCGCCCTTGTTTTGACACTCTCTATTTGCTGCCTTCATGGCCTCCATTTCGATTTGAGCACAAACAACTTGGCTCATTACATAAGCAACTCTGGTATCACACATTTTTCACCTTTCTGGTCTCAAAAAAATCTGCATATTGTGGATACAGATTGATAAA
>CAZJIR010000172.1:0-6440 GCA_964546095.1 uncultured Pirellulales bacterium | reverse complement strand
GGGAAATAGTTGCTATTTTATTTTAACTTTTTCTAAGGAGGAATCTCATGTCTAAAAAATTAAAAAAGTCAGTTGTATTTTTTGCAGTAATCGGAACGATTGTGGCAGTAAGTGGCACAACAGAGGCCAACTGGTTCGAGACCTTCGATGGCGATGAGCTTGACCTGGCGACATGGCAGTTTGTTTGTTTTCCAGATGTGACCAAAACATTCAGCCATACTATCGAGACCGACCCGAATGGTAACAAGTACCTCAGCCTAGACGAGACCAGTCCGGATGAAGCTGGAGGCTCGCTATTTGGAGTGGGCTTTGGCTCTAACGAGGACTTCACTGATGTTCGTGTTGGGGCTGTTGTGAATGTAACCGGGGATGCCTCAAGGAATTACTACGGTTTGGCCGCAAGGGCAGATTATGTAATTGACCCGGATGGGTCAATAACCGGTCTTGCCCCCGGTTTGTTTGCACAGAAAATTTATGTATTGCACATAAACTGGGAAGACGGTCCGGCCAACCTAAGAATTGATATCGAGAAGGTCATCAATATGCAAAATATTATGAGGAACGTAAGAGAGCTGGATTTGGATGTTGATGTTCCAGGTCTCGACCACGTCAGGAGCTACTATGCCGAGTTGGATGTTGTCGGCTCTGGTCCCGTTTATGTTACAGGTAGTCTATACGAGTACAAAGACGGACCGCTTGTTGCGAGGACTGCGACAATGGTAGACACCAACGGTAACGACCCATGGGAAGATGAGGGTGTTAGTGACGAGTTCTTTACGAGTGGAAAGAGCGGGATCTTTGGTCAGAGTGAACAATTACACGAGGGTGACCCGATTGGCTACCATTGCACCTTTGACGAGGTCTTGTCAGTGTCAGATGGACCGGCGGCAGTGAACCCCGATCCTGCTGATGGCGCTACAGGAGTGGATGTAAATGCTGACCTTAGCTGGTTAGAGGCAGCTTTTGCTACTTCCCGCGATTTGTGGTTCGGCGAAAAGGGGGCTATGGAGAAGGTTGAGCCGGCACCGGCAGGTACCACCTTTGAGCCTGGGATTCTTGAATTCGACCAGGCTTACGAATGGAGGGTTGATCAAATCGGTCCTTCAGGTACCGTCACAGGTCGCACATGGAGCTTTACAACAGGAGATTGTATGAGCGTGGAGGACTTTGAGTCCTATGCAGACAATGCGGATATAATAGCTGCGTGGGTTGATAACATTCCTGACTATGATTACGTATTTCTCTCGACAGACGACCAAGGAAACAACTCTATGCGGTTTGAATTCCAAAATCAATATGAGCCTTACTTTACTGAGGCAACACGGACATTTGACAGCCCGCGGGATTGGACGGCTCAGGGTGTCCAGGCGTTGTCATTATTCTTCGTTGGTGAACACGTAAATGCTGAGCATTTGATGTATCTGAACCTGGAGGATAATTCCGGCAATAGCTGGAAGGTCGAGCACCCATACACGTATGCTTGTCAGTCTGATTCATGGCGGGAGTGGATTGTGGCCCTTGGGCAGTTCAGTGATAATGGTGTAGACTTGGGCTCTATCAAAAAGCTTACTATTGGCTTTGGTGATGGAACAAACTCCGGTCAGGTTGACGAAGACAAGGACTTTGTATATATTGACCAGATTAGTTTATGTCCGGCTATGTGATATGATATTGATTAGCTGGTTTTATATGGCGATGTCAATGTCGATTGTAGGATTGACTTCGAAGACTATGTTTTCATGGCGGATGATTGGTTTGACGAAGCATTGTCCGTAGTCCTATAAATATTATATAGATTAGATTAATAAAAGATTTAACGTATATTTGGGGCCTTACCAGTTAATTTGGTATAGGCCCCGATTCTTTATTAAATTGAATTGACCAAAAAGCCTAAATCTGCGATTATATCCTGCGATTAAGCCTCATTATTTTACTGTATTTTGATTGGAACTTGTTGCCGCAATGTTGGTCTAATTAAGGAGAAAAATCGGTGACGGAAGTGGCGAACATCAACATTGACGACGCTGTTTTGGTTAAGCGATGCTGGCAGGGCGATTCTGCAGCGATGGAACGGCTTGTTCTTAAGTATCAGAATCGTATTTACAACGTAATATTAAAAATTTGTGCGAACACTGACGATGCTGCGGAACTTACGCAGGATACATTTGTCAAAGTAATAGAGAAGATAGATAGCTTCCAGGGCAGAAGCGGCTTTTATACATGGCTTTTTAGAATAGCCGTAAATGTGACATTGAATCACTGCCGGAAAAAGGCAAGGCTTGGATTTAGCTCGCTGGATGCAGGACTGGAAAAATATGATAGCCGGGCAACGCTGGTATTAAAAGAGTTTTTAGGGGATGATAGTTCACCTGACCCTGCAGCATTGGCTCAGAGCAAAGAGTTATATGATATTGTTGTTGAGTCTTTGAAGAAATTGGATGATGCACAAAGAGCTGTCATTGTGTTGCGGGATATTGAAGGTATGAGTTATGCCCAGATTGCAGATGTGCTGGATATTGAGTTAGGTACGGTTAGAAGCAGATTATCTCGTGGCAGAAGCAGGTTAAGAGAGATTTTGGAGGCCATTTTGCAATGAAAGAAATTCCAAATATGGACGAATTGCTAAATAGCTTCATTGATGGAGAACTGACGATTAGGCAGCAAACCGAGGTTCAAAGGCTGATAGCTCATGATGAGAAAGTTGCGCAGCGTTTGCGGCAATTACAAACATCTAAGATGTTACTGAATTCTCTACCTTTAGCCGAGGCTCCGCCGCACATATTGGAGAATGTAAAAGCTTCCCTGGCCAGAAGAACCCTGCTGGATGAGGAATCCTCGACGTTTAATGAGGAGTCCGGGGCAAGACATTTGCTTGGTCGAAGGGTACTGGCTGCCGCTGCTATGATTTGCTTGGTTGGCGTTTTGTCGATTGTAGTTTATACCATTGTAGCTCCTCCGACAGACGTTCAGGAACCTGTGGTTGTCGAGCGACGAGACCTGCCGCCGAGAGTTGAAGAAATTGTGGAGCCTCAACCGGCAATAGTGATTGCACCGTTTAGTGGCAAACTTGAATTGCGGACAAGTTACCTGCCTGCGGTTGTGGCATCTATTAACAGGGCGATTGAAGAAAATATACCTCCGGACGAATGGATTGCCTCAGGCCGGAACGAAGTTAAAGAGCCACATACTCTTGTTTGCAGCAGGGAAAGCTTTGATTTGCTTTTGGCTGACCTGGGCAATATTTGGGGCAAATTGAATTCGGCTACATTATTTGTTGATACCGAAGTTTTTGGCGAGGAAGTGGTGGTTGGCGCGGTTACCGCTGAGCAAATTGCCGGGATTGTTAATCAGAGCGATTCTGAAGAGCGTATCGAAGTGGCGAAGGATATTGCTTTATTGAACAATGTGTCTGAATATTTACCTGGTAGAGAAGTCTTAACGGCATTGGATGATACGAGTGTGGAATTGATAACGCCTCCAAAACCAGTCATGACGGGGCCTAAAAAAACAACGATCGGAACTGGTAGTAGGAAAAATGTGCATCTGACGATTACGGTTTTAGACAGTGATTAGTGGACTGTTGATTTTGATCACCTTGTCGAGCTGGAACTGACGAGAAGAGAATAAAAGGAATGCTTGATATACGGAACTGCTGTCTGGTGGTGGTTGATGTCCAGGGTAAACTGGCGCAGTTGATGTATAGAAAAGAAGTTCTGTTCAAAAACATACAAATCCTTATCGAAGCCGCTAAAATCCTCGATATTCCAATCCTGTGGTGTCAACAATGCCCGGATGCTCTCGGACAAACGATACCTGAGATAGCACAGCTTCTAACAGATAATGAGCCTGTAAACAAGTCGGCTTTTAGTTGTTGCGGTGATGAACAGTTTAACGTTAGATTAAACGAATTAGCTCGAAATCAAGTTCTGTTGTGCGGCATAGAAGCTCATGTTTGTATTTATCAAACGGCAGTCGATTTACTCAGGAAAGGTTTCTGTGTTGACGTGGTTGCCGATGCAGTTTCTTCAAGGACTTTAGAGAACAAACAGATTGCAATAGACAGAATGGCTGCTGAGGGTGTGAATATAAGTTGCACTGAGATGGCCTTGTTTGAGCTGCTCAAAACCGCCGAACACTCTCAATTCAAACAAGTCGCTGAGCTGATTAAGTGAGCTTTTTCTGATTGGCGGAAATTTCATCCGTTTTTCACAAGTTATGAGCTGAGTGTATTATTTTTTGTGAATAATGATAAAAAGGCGCAGTCAGACCAAAGCCATAAATTAAATCTTCAAGCAGTTTTTTGCTGAAAAGAGTATTGTCTATTTTCCTGTTGCAAACTAAGTACATATTTTTTCTCTGATACCAGTTTTGGATTTTTTCAGGCTTGGTTTTATCAAATACTCTCTTGTATTTTTCACCTTCTAAAACGAACTTTTTTTGTTTATCCAAGAAGGAGACAGCTTTTAGGAATTCTTTCGGATTTTCGTCAATCATCTCTCTGGATTTGCTCATTATAGCCGGTGCTGCATTATAGAATCCCATCCCGTATCGATATGAGTTTATAGACAGCTCAAAGAAATAGCCGCTGACGTGTGTCATCCAGTCTTTGTTTTGATTCTTGAAGGTAAACCAAACTGTGCTCCTAAAAGGGGATTTATCCTTGGAAAATCTTGTATCACGATATATTCTCGAAATGGTTTTGTTAATAGCTGGAGTGATTTCAAAACATGGGTCGATTGAAAGCATGAAGTCACCCAGGTCTTCGACCAGGTTTCGTAAAGGTTCCAACACAAATTCCTGATAGTCTGCTCGATGTGCTTCGAACCAGGCCTTATTGTTATTAGCTTTAAGAGCTTTAAGAAATTTTAATGTCTTCGGTGAAAATCCGTTAAATTTTCTTTCTTCCTCTTCGATTGTATATTTGACTTTTTTAGATTTGATTTGAGTTCTCCTCAAATTCGGTGAGGTTATCAAGAATTTGCTCTAAGTCTTTTTCGAAGCGGCTGATTTGGCTTTTTGAGAATCCTTTGTAGAACAGCTTTGTGATTTCTTCCGACACTTGAACGTACTTTTTTTCCATTGTTTTGTCTTTTTTTGTGCGTTTTATCAGGATTTTACGTCTGTCCTTTTTAGAGCGAACGCGCTTTATATAGCCCATATTTTCGAGCCTGTCGAGCATGCTTGTAAGAGTGGATTTTTTCAGCTGAGTCTTTTTAGCAAGCTCATTTATTGGAATACTGTCTTTTTTCCATAATGCAAACATTATCCTGCCTTGGGCGGTGTTTAATTCTACATCGTATTTTTTGAGCATGCGTTCAGATATTCTCCCGCCGACCTGACGTATCTTGGCCATCAGGAAACCACCCTGGCTTTGTTGTTTCATTGTCTTGGCCATAATCAATTAATGAATTAGTATGCTATAGGTTTATCCTTTCATTTTTACCTTGGATTGGGAACGGAATAATGACCATGCAATACCTTCCACTTACCATCTCTCAAGACATATATCATAGACACTGCAAAGGGCCCGCTGAAAGTTCGGCCGTCTGTTAACGTGACTGTTGATGTGCCTTGAGCAGTGAGCAGGGCAGTCTGCGGTGATATTACAGTCACATGGGTTTGTTCGTAGGTGCGTTTTAACCTGGAGATTCCTTCAAATCCTGTCTTGACAACCTCAAAAGCTTCCTGGCGGGTTTTAAACAATCGACCGTCCTGCATGATAAGCCCCTTATTAAAATCCAGAATATAACTAAAGAATTTGTTGGCATCCAGGCTGCTATCTGCCTGAGTCATCTGCATATGGGTTTTTAAAACTGCCTTTTCAATGGCCTTCTGTTGCCCAAGAGGAATAGAAGTTTTATCGTTCTGTGCGGCCAAAACAACCGATACGCAGACCAGTACAAGAAACGCTTTAAGAAAGTTAGACATTGTTTTTCTCCTTTCCAAGAAAGATATCATTCACTGTTTATTTATAACTTTTACGCTATGGTTTCTCATTAAAGTTTAAATTCGAATGGTCCTTCTTTATACATTCCTTTTGCAAACGAGGGCGACAATTTTATAACCGTAAATTCCGGGTCATCCGCGCCACCTGGCCAGTGCATTTCCCAGCCATCCTGCCATAGTTGTTTCTTAAATTCCTGGTCTGTAACTTCTTCAACTTCTCCACTAAGCATCAGTGTGCGGAACTCGGCTGGATTGCATAAATATGCTGATACTTTTGGATTGGCCTTGATTTGCTGCATTTTTGTAGATGATTTGCTGGTTACGAAGTGAATCATAAAATCATCTTTGTACTTCTTAAGAATCTCAACTAGTCCCGGATTTTCTTCCTTATTTCTCAGGTTGGACATCATCCTTATATGGGGAAAGCCATCGCTGCCGATGGTGCTTAGGTATATCGCATTGGCTGTTTCCATTAAGTTCAAGCATTTTTGTTT
>CAZJIR010000171.1:1425-6448 GCA_964546095.1 uncultured Pirellulales bacterium | reverse complement strand
GACTTACAGCGATTACTTTATTCGCCCGATGCATACCCTCTCGCTCGATATCGTAAATCATCTGGTTGACATTCTCACCGCTTCGGTCGAATTCTGTCGAGTGGACATGTACAATCAGTGGTTTTTCGCTGATAGCCGCTACGGTAATTCCTGCCGGATAGGTCATCCAGTCATGAGCGTGAACGATGTCAAACTGCTCATATTTAGCCAACTCAGAAGCAACCGCAGCGTAACGATGGACTTCAGTGTACATGTCTTTGCTGTAATCATCGCCTTCACTGGGCCAACTGGCTGTAATTATATTACCATGGTGCATTTTTTGCTTTTGTTTCAAAGTTTCTTCGATTTGCCGACGGTATGCATCAGGCGTAGAATAAGGCTGAAGTGGCGAACTGATCGCATGAAACCTTACGTTTTTCATATCACTGAATATAAAGGATGTGGCCGGGGCATAGGAATTAGGAGTTACCAATTTAACATGGGTAGAACAACCGTTTTCTGTCATTCTTGGCAGAACAAATGTAACTTCTATTCCAAGCTGGTCCATCGCCCGGGTAAGCCCGTAGCAGGCGGTACCTAAACCACCGCTAATAAACGGCGGGAACTCCCAGCCTAACATGAAAATTTTCATTCGGGCTCCAATTAATATACTTTATATAACTTTTTATTCAGTAATAAGTTATAATAGACTTCTTTCTTATTGCTTCGTTAAGCATTTAGTTCCGATATTCCTCTGCCGTTTAATTAAGCAGGTTTGCTTACGATAAGTAAAATTGTTATCGGCAAGAAAGTTATGCCATGCTTAATCTGAAGCCCACAAAAAATACCGTATTTACCCTAATATCACCTTCTATACTATATAAATCGGAGTTTTTATGGCTGTAAGTTCACAAAATTTTCCTCAAAATCGTGAATTTTAAGGTTGATATGGTACATTTTATAGGCCGAAAGCAAATTAAAAGACCGGTTATTATAATTTTTCCAGTTATGAACCAAAAACAGAGTGTGACTCAGAGATGCCATGATTATTGGGACCAAGTCGATTAGTATCAATCAAACGACGGCTCAGGTTCCACTTTAAAAGTGCCATTCATTAGTTAAAGTTCGTTTATTGGACTTCTTTTGTGCCGATAAAATAAGCCGCTCCGCACTTCTAAAAGACGGAACGGCTCACCTAAAAACATGGCTTCTAATGTAAGATGTTTAACTAAAAGATGTTAGCACATAACTTACTGTCAGAAGTAATATGCCGAATGGCTTCCAACGGCGTCTACAGGTCCTGTGCCTTGACTGTACTACGGCGATTGGCTTTGGTTCGTGCTATGGCGTCATCAAGCATACAATAGACCTTATCACTTATTCCCTCAAGGGCGTCGGATGAGGTCATCATCTTTTTGCTCTTAATGTAGGCCTTAACTTTACTTGCCACAATCAAAGAATCTTTTTTTGCCATTCTAAAATCCTCCCTGTTAAAAGGTTAAATTGTAATTACTCCGGTACCAAATCCTTAAGACCGGCACATCATTGATACGTAGTTATTATAGACAATCAAAACAATTTGCAACAAAAAAACGCCTAAAACACTAAATTTTTCAATATAAAAGCTGATATCTAAAAATCAGTCACTTTAATCACAAACTATATTAATGATAGTTTTTTCTCTATAAGTCAGTATTTTTTATAATTTATATAGTCTAATTTGACGAAAATATTCAAATAAGAGGCCAAAAAGCCTACGCAAGTATGCCGGGACAGATTAAGAGGGAATACTAAACGCTAACAGGGACGTTTACAACCAGAGTTTATTGTGGAGGAATAAAATGGCAAAGCGTTCTAAAAAAGGCGATAGATCGCAGGCCAAAATGCAAGGGTACGTTGTTGTTACCTTTGCCGAAGATATGGAGCAGGCCAGAGAGTACAAAACACTGCTGGAAGTTAATGACGTCTCTGCCATAATAAGTGAGCAGCAAGAACAATCATTAGGTTCCAAGGAAATCGCCGTAATGGTTCCCGAAGATTTTCTCGACGAAGCACACGTAATAATCGAATCGCAGCATGCCTACGATGATTTTTATGACTATGCATTGGAAGATGGGGACAACGGTGACTTTGAAGATGAGTTTTTTGAAGAGGACTTTTAAATCTTTAAAATCTTCGTTAAATTCGCAGGGCTGACCAGCTCGCATTCGTGTCTGTGTTGTTATTAACTGCTTTAATATCCGAAAGCCAATAAAGAAATCTAGGTCTGAGAAAAATGGATAAAGAACATATTCCCGAACGCCGTAAAGGCCAAGAACGCAGAGAAAGTGTCGTCGACAGACGTCTGGGTCTGGACCGCAGACGAGGGCCAGGCAGACGACTGACCGATGAACGAAAAGGCGCCGAACAAGGCCAGATGTCCGATGAGCAGCTTGAGTTCCTAATGGCCATTGACGAATATAAAAGAAAAAATACAAGACCCTTCCCCACCTGGACCGAGGTTCTTGAGGTCATAAAGGCGCTGGGCTATCGCAAAGTAGCTGAGCCGGAATCGCTCAAGCCGTTTGTCAAAGAATCCGAACCTGATAAAGTACCGGCCGAAGCGTAACACAAAATAAGCTCAGGTAAAAAAACTCTCATTATCTGATGTGAAAACCGTTGTAATTACTGGTCATTCTCAGTGAAGAATTCCTTCATCAGTTCAGCATTGTCCACCCACATCACAAAAAATGGATTAGCTTCCCCCTGCCGCTTTTTTACATAGACCAGGAAGGGCTTGTTGAAGTGAAAGTTCCGAGGCAGTATGGGATGGACGCCCGAGGTGGCTTGCGATGTCGGGACTACACCAATCCGGCTCGGGGCGAAGTTTACCACCTGCCTGGCCTCAATTATGCTATAATCCTGCCACTGCGGGTTTGCAAGGAATCTGCCCTCCAACTCCGCAAAATTATGAGTTAATTTATAGAGAATGTCAGGTACCCGTAAACTGTCACCCAGGATAAAGCCAGGGGGATAGAACACATGTAATGTCCAATAGTTCGGGCTATTTCTAAATTCAGCCACTTTCTCCTCAACGAAAGCCACTGTCTCACCGAGTGTGCCACATTGAGGTACACGGGCAAGAACAATCTGATATGGGCTCGAATTTTTACACAAATCAATTGCAAACTCCGCGTCATCCAAGAATTCATCGCGTTTGTAGTAGAGGACATCAACCTGTTCGTGAACCTGCTGCGAGTCTGAATTCCATTCATCCAGATAAGTACAAAACGACGTGACATCTGTATATATACCATTCGAATCTTTGAAGGCAAATGCATTATTGTTGACATAGAACGGATAATTGAATTCGATATCCACATCCAGGTAGGAATAGGTCACAACCGCATCAGGCATCGTACTGTACGATTCATCAAATACAGGCGACGGCTCGGAGGGGAAGCGACTTGCCATTTCTTCCCGAATCTTTTCGAGGATTCCATAATCCACTAAACCGGCGGCCGCATAGAATGATTCCTCATCGAGGTCTGTTTCAGAAACTTCGGCCTCATTCAAACGAGCTGCCATTTCTTCAGCACCGAGGACCTGAACAGGCTCACCGATAATGTTTTCCTTGAGCCCATCCCAAGCCATCTGGAATGTCGAGCACCAGATTACATTCCGATACTCCGGTATAGGATTGTCAAGAGTTGCCACGACCGAGGTTCGTTCTAAATCTATGGAATTCACTTCCTTGGGCTGCTTCGTTACTATAGTCTCTCTTGGCGGCGGAGGGTCGTGTACCAAGAAGGAATCCAGTCTATCCTGAGCTTCACTGGCTTGGGGAACAGGTACACCACCAAGTCGAATGTCTCCTCCGTCCCAGTTCGTATAAATATTGTCGTCGTTTATGCCACAGCACGAGCTTGTTTCAAAGTTCACGTGGCTGTCCATAAAAAGAACATTCTGTCCTTCTTCTTCGTGTGCGATGGCATTGCCAGCTTTGACAGCTTCTCTTGGACCCTCGGGATTGTACAGTCCAAAAAAATCTTTAGCGGCCGCGGCGGGAGAATCCATCCACGGATTGCGGTCGGCCAACACTGCCATGCCGGGTTCATTTGACACGGTCAGAGCATACAAGCCGTAAGGCATATGGTAAGCGTAGCTGCAATGCTTGTAGGGTTCAGGCCCGAAGTCCCAGAGTTCAACAAGGCCTTTACCCACTACTTCATAATCAGCGGGATTGAATTCGGTCGTTCCCGTGTCGCCCGGGCAGATAAAGGACCTGGGCGTTACTTCGGTATATTTCACCAATAGATACAAACTCGAACTGATGGTCGCTTCGCCACCCTCGCCCCTACTGTTTATGCCATAAGCTTCATATCGACTGTCGGCTGTCCAATCCGGCATTTGGGAAGACCATATAGTGCTTCTGCCACCTGCGCGAGGAAACTCATCGTCGTAATCGTTGGAATAAATCAACATTGCCTTGCCTAAGCCGGAAAGATTAGTACCACATACGATGCGAAAAGCAATAGAACTGGATTTATTGCCCGCAGGTATGACAACGGCCGTAACAAACAGGCACACAAATACCACTACAATTACCTCCACGAGCGTAAAATGCTTTGGACTGTATCGACCGGGCATTTTCATTTTCCTCCAATAGATTTAGAAAGCACGCCTCCAAAATTCCCAAAAACACAGAAATCCCGCCCACGCAAGGTTACGTTCTGTTGCCATTTTCACATTCTCCTCTAAAATTAACTCGCGAACCTTATTATAATACAAAACCCTCTTAGCCTGCAATGGTTTTTCGCTAATATCTGCGAAAAAACGCATCCGTACCTGATTTGACAGTGACTGGTCTTAGTCGTGCGCGGCTTCATAAAGCCGGAAATGATGAAAATTTTGTAAGGCCCAACAGTACCGGACAATTTTCGAATCCTGCCCGCTTCAACGAATCGAGGCGAGCCCGCTTCAACGAATCCTGCCTCGCGGCAAGGCGGGCGAGGCGAGCCCGCTTCAACGAATCCTGCCTCGCGGCAAGGCGGGCGAGGCGAGC
>CAZJIR010000171.1:0-1325 GCA_964546095.1 uncultured Pirellulales bacterium | reverse complement strand
CCGCTTCGACTCAGCGAGGCGAGCCTTTTTGAAATTACCATCCGCCGGGCTGGAGTAAATCACTGACCGGTTCGTTCCACCATTTCGGGTCTCTGAAATATTGCTTGAGCATCATAGCAGCGACGACGCCGTCACCGACTGCTGTGGCTAACTGCATAGCCGCCCCGATTCTACAATCACCGGCCACGAAGACACCCGGCACGGTCGTGCGAAGGTATGCGCAGTCGCACTTGATGAATCCATTATCCGTCAGGTCAACAAAACCTTTCAGGAAACCTGTGTTCGGAACCATGCCGATAAAGATAAATACGCCGTCGCAGGGATAATCTTCTTCCTCGTTGGTCTTAACGTTTTTGAGTTTTACAGACTGGGCCTTACCTTCGCCCTGTATAGCGGTTGCGATTGTGTCATACTTGATAATCAGATTTGAGTTCGACTCGTTGGCCTTTTGGAGAAGCTCCTCGACCAAAACTTTGGCCGCCCTGAACGCATCCCTACGGTGTATCATCGTTACCTTTTCCGCGAACTTTGTAAGGTGCAGTGTTTCTTCGACTGCTGTATTACCGCCGCCGACGGCTACAACCTGCTTACCTTTAAAGAAGGGCGCATCACAGGTCCCGCAATAGCTGACGCCAGCTCCGGCGTTGCGGAATTCTTCCTCGCCCGGAACGCCAAGTTTGCGATAATCACTGCCCGGAGTTAAAATTACCACCCTCGCGGTGTATTTATCCTTATCACAGTGAACAGCGATTTTGCCATCCGGCTCTTTCTCCAGGTTTGTTACTTCGCAGCCGGTCTTTATCTCAGCGCCGAAGCTCTCGACCTGTTTTTGCATCTGCATAATCAGACCTGCACCGTCGATACGTTCGATGCCGGGGTAGTTTTCGATTCTGTCCGTGTTAATAATCTGGCCGCCGGGCATGAACTTCTCGAGCATCAGTGTTTTCATCCTGTCACGGGAGGTATACAAAGCCGCCCCGAGTCCCGCCGGCCCGGCTCCAACTATTATGCAATCATAAATATCAGACATAACATAAATCCTTTATTGAATTCTCGCACTTAAAGTTAAACATCTTCTATTTTTTCTTCAGTTTCACTTTGTATCTGGTCCAGTTGCAAGCCGAAGCGGTCGAGCTTTTTCTGGCCTTCATCGTATTGGCTGTAGGCGTTTCGCAGGTGTTTGCCGAGTACGTCCCAGGTGCCGCCGAAGTCTCCAAAAGAGGAATTGAGCTTTTTTAAGTTCTGTCTGATTTCGGCCGCCTGCTTTTCTATCTGCAGGCCGTGCAGGCCCATCGCCACCGTCATCAGATACGCGTATAAAAGAT
>CAZJIR010000170.1:0-6487 GCA_964546095.1 uncultured Pirellulales bacterium | reverse complement strand
CTGTTTTGCTTTCCTGAACTCTTATTTTCATTCTGTCAAGGTCTGCCGGAGTCAGAATCTGTTTCGCCTTGGTGTAAAAGCTTCTGCTTCCGGCATCATAATAACAAAGCCCTTTGAGACCTTTGTCTTCACCTGCCTGCAATAGTTTCTCTCCGACAGGTCCCTCAAGCACGTTCCAGAGTTGCTCGCTGTCTCTGAAGAGATAAGGTACACCAAAAACACTCATTGCGGGGACAAAACTCTCCAGCGGTGAAGTAGAAACTTTCGTCATATTAAGCGAGTCCATCTGGACCTGTTCAATCATTTCGCGTTCAGAGCCAAACTGCTCACCGGGATATACCTGTAAAATTACTTTACCGGCTGATTTTTCCTTGAGCTTTTCCCCCATAAAAATCATTGCTTTATGAACAGGATGTTCCACATCGAGTGAATGTCCGATTTTCAGAACAGTAACGTCACTCTTCTTGCCACATCCGAACAAGCTAAAAACAAGCAATGCCACGATAATAAAGGAAACTGTTTTATATGTCATAATTAACTCCTATGAGCAATTAGAATACTCTAATTCTCTGCAAGGTTCTGCAGTACTTTCAGTTAACTGTATATTTTTCTTTGAAGCTACATAGTAGCAAAAAACACTTGCTTGTAAATTGAAAATTAAAAAACCCCGCAGCGCATCCGTTCGCTACGGGGCAATGAAAAAGACCAAATTTACTTTTCTTGCATCTGATAAATATCAGCCGATGTCCAATGGATGCTCTCAGAGTCTTCAAACAGACACCATTACAATCTGGCGTCTAACCCCGTCAATTTCCTGTTGTTTATTTACGCGACTCCTCGGCTATCCTGTCCAGCTTCTTTGTTTGTTTCTCGATTTTTTTCGGTATTCTTACTTCCACACCGAGTCGGCCTAATTCACCAGCGACTTCCGGTTGTAGAGGGTCAAGTTGAAAGCTTCGCTTTAAGTATTCCTCCGCTCTGACCTTATCGTTCTTACTTAAATAATAGTAACCAATCTGTCTGTGGACCTTGGCGGAATTCGGTGCCAAGTTGAGCGCCTGTTTGAAACAGGCCATCGCATACTCGTCAAGAAGCTGTTTTTGAAACGCAAATCCAAGACGGAATGACTCACTTGCTGAACCAGCAACCTGTTTCATATAAATGTCGGCGTAAATTTTGGCCTTGGCGGTATCCCCGCTATCGAAAAATAGCTTTACCATTGCCGCTTGTGCCTCTCTGTGAGCGGGGTCAAAACTTATAGTTCTACTATAATGATATTCTGCCTTTATCCAAAGTCTCTCGGCATGATATAATCGACCTAATTCGAAGTGAGCATCAGGATTTTCAAATTTTCGGTCGAGTGTCTTCAGCAGGGCGGCTTTCCTTTGTTCGGCAGGTATTTTTTCAATTTGGCTGGTGCCGGCCGCGCCGGATCTTTGGTTATTGCAACCGACAAGTAACATTGTGCAAGAGAAAAGTAAGGTGAAAGTAAAAAGCCAAACAAAATCAAGCCAAAAGACAAAGTTCATTCCTTTTAATTTCTTGCTTCTGACTTTTTTCGTCATTCTGACCTCCCTCAAAAAGTCTTGTCCCACTAATAACACGCCTTCAATTACTTGGAACATTGCAATTTTGCCACGTCCCCGAAAGCTTTGCAAGGAAAAATTTCGGCAAAAAAAATAAAAAATTTTTATCGATAATTCGTGCTCAACTTGGAAGTCAGAATTGAATACCTTAGAATCTTTGTAATAAAACAGACTTATATAGCGACTAATATAACAACGGCAGCTGCTTATTAGCGAATTTGCCTGTCCTATTAAAAAGTGAGCAAAAAAGAAAGTTTCTAACAAGGCGTGCAAGTGATTGACTGGCAGATAATTATCGATAAACACGGCCGTGCTGTCTGGCGAACCGCCTATAGGCTGCTTGGCAATCATGAAGATACCGCCGATTGTTTCCAGGAGACGTTTGTTTGTGCTCTCGAACTTTCACAGCGTCAGCGAATACGGAATTTCTCTGCGTTGTTGGTTCGGTTGGCTACCGCCCGGGCAATAGACCAGTTACGCAAGCGTTTTCGCCAATCGCACTCCAATGCCAGCGCCGTTCCGGCTGACTGGGTTGCTGTGCCGAGTGCAAATCCGGGCCCGGCTCAACTGGCACAGCAGCAGGAGTTGGCCGCAAGGTTAAGGCAATTGATAATTCAACTGCCGCCGCAGGAAGCACAGGTCTTTTGCCTGCGATATTTGAATGATATGAGCTACAGGCAAATTGCTAAAGCTCTTGGCATAAAAATAAATGCCGCTGGTGTACTTTTACACCGCGCCAGAGCAACATTAAGAAAGTCTTTCGAATCGTCGTCGAAAGAAAAAAGTGAGGTCGTATTATGAAAGAAAACGAAAATAACCTGGAAAAAGCTGTAAGGGCACTCAGGAATCAGCCTATCCCGTCCGGTCCATCCAGTGAATTAGCCGATGAAACCATTGCAAAACTTACTGAAGCTTCTCTTCAGGCAAATACAGTGAAGCTCGACAAGCAAACCAGCTTTATTGAAAGGCTAAAAGCAACAAACAGTTTCACTAAAATCGCTGCCGCAGCCGTGCTGTTAATTGTGTCAGGTTATGCCGCAGGCCGACTCTCAACTCCCAGACAACCGGATATGGAACAGATTCAGGCTGCCCTCGAACCGGCTATTCGCGGCCGGCTTCTTGATGAAATGAAGCAATATTTGCAATTAGGCCTGACGAACTGTTATGTTCGGCTTAAAGACGACCTCACTCAGCAATACCGAAGTGATTTGAGCCAGTATGCCACACAGACCGTAGCTGCTTCCAGCGCCGTGACCAATCAACTTCTGGAAGAGTTGATCACCTCTATCAATGCCGCTCAGACACAGGACAGGCAGTGGGTCGCAGCGGGTTTCGAGCAGATTGAGTTCAATCGACGGCGGGACAATGCTCAGTTGAGCAACGCTTTTGTCAACTTCGCCGCACAAACCGAAGATATGTTAAAACTACTGTATTATAATCAAACTGATTGTTTAGTACCAAATCAATTCTAAAATAAAAACGACTTGAATGAAAGGAGCAATAAATGAAAAAGTTAATCGGAACAATTATTGTATTAGTAACCGTAAACCTGATAACAGCGAACATGGCCATAGCTCAAGATTCTTCTGACGAACAAGCAAAAGCTACCCAAATAGTGGTTGAAGTAGCCAAGGCCGATGGTGAAGCTAAAGAGGTCGAACGACAGAAGATGGAAGCTGAGCTTAAGAACATCCAGGATGAACTGGCAAAGCTGGAATATGAACAAAAACGAGCAAAGATTACCGACAGAAGAGTCGATTTGATGCTACCACAGACGACAGGAAGGAGCATTGGTATGGCAACGTCAAGGGTCCGAATACCTTCGTTGCGTGGTGACAGTAGTGAGGCCGTTCTGGTGATACCCACCTCTGAGATGAAATTAGAAGGCCTTGCTTCGATAACTGAAGATATGACTGTAATGTCCCGTATCTTTAACAAAAAACTCGGCCAATCAATAGAAAGCAGAGTTTATGGGAGTATGTACGATAATATGATGTACAATCCTTTTATTGGTTTTGGGCGCGGAAGTGACACAATAAAAACTATATATCTCGAAGGCTATGGGGCGTTGTTTTTGATGAAAGTAGATTTCCCTCTTGTCCAGCCACCCGTGGAACAGGAAGAGGAGGAAACTGAAGAGGAAGAAGATGCAGACCCGGTTTGGACACAGATGACGCAAGAAATTTATGCACCACAGGAATTCGAAAGAAGACGCAGAACCGACCGTTCGGATGTAGAAGAGTATGACGCCGAGAAGATAGAGGGACTTAAAGAGACACTTATAAAGACATTGAAGCATGCGAGTAACATTCGGGCTCTCAAAACGGATGAGTCAGTGATTCTTACAATCGTTGGAAAAACCATCCAGTCGGATACCGTAGTCACGAGAGTATACGAAACAATTGGCGATGCGATTGTAACCACTGCACCCGAAGGAATTCAGACGGACATTTCGTCACCCACGATTCTAACAATTCGCGCAAAAAAATCGGATATCGATGCTTATGCAAACGACAAGCTGAGTTTTGACCAATTCAGCCGGCAGATCCAGGTGCTTACATATTCATTGTTAGGTGAAAGCGCCCAAAGTATACCATCTCCTTCCTCGTCTACTGCTCCAAGATTGGAAAGGAGAAGCCGGGCGAGATCATCGGGTGGCACCCGAAGGACACGGTGACATAATTTATAAGAGAATTCGATAATAATAACATCCCCCTGCTTTAACCCCCTGCACCTCAACAGTAGGGGGTTTTTCTTTAAAGTTTAATTGCAGGCCTCTTTATGGTGTGAATTACCCACTATGAGGGATACAAGTCAAACATCAAGATTCTGAACTTCCAGGGCGTGTTCACGGATGAAGTTTCGTCGTTTCTCTACATCGCTACCCATTAATATGCTGAACAGCCTGTCGGCTTCGCCGGCATCATCGAGTTTGACGCTCAACAAGGTGCGTGTCTGCGGATTCATTGTCGTTTCCCAAAGCTGGTCGGCATTCATCTCACCCAAACCTTTGAATCGCTTTATCTCAATTCCTTTGCCCCCTATCTGTCTTATGCCCGCACAGATGTCACCTAATGAAGCTATCTCGTATTCATTATCTCCGCTGACAAGTGCAAATTTCGCAGGTTCGGCTTCACCCGAAACATCTTTGTCACGCTTTAGCAGAAAATCTTTCAAGTCCAGACCAAACTGCTTTTTCAGTTCTTTATTTATCTGATTGAGTCGGTCAATCTCGTGAAGCTCTTCGGCGTCAACCGATTCTTCTTCCTCGCCCTCAGATAAAGCTTCAGTTCGCTCCTTGAGTTCGTCGATTCGTTTTTCATACTCTTCTCTTTTATAATAAATCTCCTCCTGACCTTCGGTAGAGATACGAAATTGGGGCAGTCCACCTTTGGATGGACTATAATAAGCCTGGATAAAATCGGTGAAGTTGATGCCCCTTCTGCTCAAAACGGCTATAATGCGTTCAGCTTCAGCTAAGGTTTTCACAAGCTCGGCTAGGTTTTTGTCGGAAACTTCATGGACCCCATTGGAGGCTGTCTTTTTGTTTTTAGTGCTGCGGCCTTTACCAGCCTGTGCCTTTTTAGTTTTCTTGTCTTTTGTATCATAATCTCTGATGATAAGTTCCGTACCTTCCATGCCCCGGGCAACCATCCGCTTACGCATCTGATTTTCGCTGAGGATATACTCAGATTTCTTTTGACCCTTGACTTTAATTTCATACAAAGGAGGCTGGGCGATATATATCATATTCTCCCAAAACAACTGTTGCATTTGCCTGAAGAAAAATGTCAGCAGCAATGTTCGGATATGCGCCCCATCGATATCAGCATCCGTCATCAATATTATCTTACCGTACCTGCATCGGGCCAAATCAAATTCATCAACACCGATACTGGTCCCCAGAGCGCTGATAATGGTTCGGATTTCATCATGGGCCAGCATCTTTTCTATTCGGGCCTTTTCCACATTCAGAATTTTCCCTTTCAAAGGCAAAATCGCCTGAATATTTCTGTCACGGCCCGCCTTTGCGGAACCGCCGGCCGAGTCCCCTTCGACGATGAATATCTCTGTTGAAGTTTTTTCCTTACTTGCACAGTCCCACAACTTACCGGGTAGATTTGCAGAGCTAAGAGCGCCTTTGCGTCTTGTCAGCTCACGTGCCTTCCTCGCCGCTTCTCTGGCTGCTGCCGCCTGGATGGCCTTGTTTAAAATCCTCTTCGCTTCGGCAGGATGCTCTTCCAGAAAATGACCTAATTGCTCATTAACAGTAGTCTCAACAAAACTGCCCACCTCTGGATTTGTCAGCCGTACTTTTGTCTGAGCCTCAAAGTGCGGGTCTGCAAGCTTCACTGCTACAACCGCCGTTAAACCCTCACGTAGGTCGTCACCCGTTGTTGCCTGTCCGTTCTTAAGCAGGTTATTGCTTTTCGCATAATAATTCATCGTACGCGTTAGCGCGGTCCTGAAACCTGAAAGATGTGTCCCTCCGTCGATATTGCGGATATTGTTGGCAAAAACCAGTACATTTTCAGTATAACCGTCGTTGTACTGCATAGCCACTTCGCAGCTTAGCATCGCTTTATGGTCTTCCCTGGCCAAATAAATAACATCTTTATGAAGTGTTTCTTTGCCCTCGTTGAGGTGTTTTACAAATGCCTTAATCCCATCCTCAAATTTGAATACTTCTTTTTTCTTATTACTGTCATCCTTAAATGCGATTTTAATCCCGCCGTTCAAATATGCTAATTCTCGTATTCGTTTCAACAACGTATCAAAAATAAACTCTGTGTCGCCGAATATATCTTCGTCGGGCTTAAAAGATATTTTTGTGCCGCGTTTATTCGTTTGGCCGATTTCCTTTACTCGTCCTTTGGCAACTCCCCGGGCGCATTCGAAAT
>CAZJIR010000169.1:5032-6501 GCA_964546095.1 uncultured Pirellulales bacterium | reverse complement strand
ATACGACGCTCCCGGACGTGTTATGTTTCCCGGCTCGCGAAGCGTACCTATAGTAGACGGCAATCATGTTTATTCATGCGGTCATAACGGCGACTTGTATTGCATAGACATAAACACACACAAGCCTGTCTGGAATAAGAACGTTTGGAAGGATTTCGGCGGCGGTAGAATTCCGATATGGGCCATTACTCAGTGTCCTTTGGTTTACGGTGATTTGCTGATTTTGGCCTCACAGGCACCGCAGGCTGGTGTTGTGGCTTACGAGAAGCTTACCGGTAATGTTAAATGGAAAACACCTTCTCTTGGTCGTGTCGGATATGTAAGTCCTTCAATAGTAAAAGTGAGTGGAGAGGACCATGTTGTTATGATAACCGCATCTGGAAGAGGTGGCGGTTACGGTAAGGTCGTTGGAATTAACCCGCTCAGTGGGAAAATCCTGTGGGAATATGCGAAGTGGAATTGTCACATTCCGGTGCCGAGTGCAGTTGATGCCGGTGATAACAAAGTGCTTGTTGTAGGTGGATATGAACTCGGCGCAACTATGTTAAAGGTCGAAAAAAAGGCAGATGGCAGCTACGGCACAACAGAACTTTTTACAACCGAAGAGTTTGGCGATCACACAAAACCGCCGGTACTACATGAAGGTTATTTCTATGCTCAGTACGGAACCAATAGCCGGCGTGACGGCCTGGTGTGTATGAGCATGGATGGCCAGATCATGTGGAAAACAAAACGTTCACCTGATTTTAATAAAGGCAGTATGATTCTGGTCGACGGCCTGATTCTGGCTACCGACGGTGCCAAAACTTTGTATCTTATAGAGCCTGAACCATCTGGATTTAAGCCACTTGCATCAGCAGAGGTGCTTGGAGAAGCAGGAACAGGATCAGAAAATGATTCTATAGCTTCAAGAGTTGGAGGTAGAACCCAAAACTGGGCACCGCTGGCACTTTCCGATGGCAAGCTGCTGATAAGAGACCAGAAGCAGATGAAATGCGTTGTCGTTAAATGATTTTAATTGCTCTGCGGACTTTTGCTTTCAGAAAACCTCTGCCGGGTAGGATTGAATTCGAGCTTGTTGAAGCATACTTAAAGTCTGCCTTTAAGCAATTTCTGCAGCCTATCGAACTCGCCGGATTTCATTTAACAAAAGATAATAATTATCATTAAAATATAGATTCTCTTAATGACTTAATACAGTACTTTGTACATAAAATATAAAGACCAAAAAATACATTAACACTATCGCGACATTCTATTATACTAAGAGAATGGCTTGTGAGACTCCACTAAAAATCAAACATAAATCGAAAGGAGAACATCAATGTACTGTCAAAAATGCGGAACAAAAAATCCGGACAACGCCCAGGTATGCAACACCTGCGGCTCTGCACTAACAAGCGCTCCGGCCCAGGCCCCGGCCTTAAACGCAAAAACCAGTGGCCTGGCTATCGCATCACTTGTGCTTG